>CALVQV010000015.1 GCA_944358325.1 uncultured Bacilli bacterium | reverse complement strand
TTACTTATAAAAATATAAATAAAAAATAGTAATTATAAGTGATAAATCTCACTTACAAAACTATTATACGAGGAGAATATATATGTTAAAGAAAATTATTGCTTTTATTAAGAGTTTATTTGGGAGTTTATATTATGTTGGTAGTGTTGATAAGTTACCAGAACCTCTTACTAAAGAAGAGGAATTACGTTTAGTATTACTTGCTGAAAATGGTGATGGTATGGCTCGTGATAAATTAATTGAGCATAATCTTCGCCTTGTTGTTTTTTTAGCTAAAAAGTATGAAAATACCAAAGTTGATTTGGAAGACTTAGTTAGTATTGGAACAATTGGTTTAATTAAAGGAGTTAATACTTATAATCATACAAAAAATATTAAACTTGCAACTTATGCATCACGTTGTATTGATAATGAAATCTTAATGTTTTTAAGAAAAAATAAAAAAAGAAGAGGAGAAGTTAGTCTAGAAGATAGTCTAAGTTATGATGCAGAGGGTAATGAATTACATTTAGAAGATATTTTAGGAACGGAAAATGATGTTGTTACGAAAGGATTAGAAGAAGAATTAGATAGAAATAGTGTTTTAAGTGAAATTGCTAAATTAAAAGGTCGTGATAAAGAAATTATGGTTCTTAGATATGGTTTAAATAATAATAAAGAATTAACGCAAAAGGAAGTTGCTAATTTACTTAATATTAGTCAATCATATATTTCGAGAATTGAAAAGAAAGTTATTCGTAAATTAAAAAATATTGTTAGAGAGTAAATTTACTTATTCATCATGATTTGATATAATTATTGATGGATAGGATTGATTGTATGGTAAGAGGTAGTAAAGCATTTAATATTGTTTATTACGTTGGTAAATATATATTTACAATGTTTTTAATTTGTAATTTACTGCAATTTGTATTTATTAATGATTTGTTAGGAATTATTCTTATGATTTTTATAAATTATTTTGTTTTAAAAGTTTTAATTGTAGGTGCATTAGAGACAGCAGAAGATTTTAAGATGAAGAAAATGGATTTGGATTTACCATTTGTAATATATACTTCTATTGCTTTATTTATAATAGGATTATTTTTAAAATATAATATCTTTTTTCTTATTTTATTAATAATAGTGCATATTATAACTTTTTTAAATATGGATGCTAATAATGAAAGAAGAATTATGGAAGCTAATAAAGCAATAGATGAATATTTTCTTACACATCCAAAGAAGAAAAGAGGTAAATAATGTTAGAACTAAAACATATAAAAAAATCGTATACGACTGGTAATTTTCATCAAACTGCCTTAGATGATGTTAGTCTAAAGTTTCGTAAAAATGAATTTGTTGCTATTTTAGGTCCTAGTGGTAGCGGGAAAACAACAATGTTAAATATTATTGGTGGTTTAGATCGTTATGATAGTGGAGACTTAATTATCAATAATAAATCAACTAAAAATTTTAAAGATCGTGATTGGGATAGTTATCGTAATAATTGTATTGGTTTTGTTTTTCAAAGTTATAATTTGATTAGTCATTTAACCATTTTAGATAATGTTGAAATGGGTATGACTTTAAGTGGTGTTAAATCTAAAACTAGAAGAAAGAAAGCTTTAGAAGTCCTTGAAAAAGTAGGGTTAAAGGATCATGCCCATAAAAAGCCTAATCAATTATCAGGTGGTCAAATGCAACGTGTTGCTATAGCACGTGCTTTAGCTAATGATCCTGAAATAATTTTAGCTGATGAACCAACGGGAGCTTTAGATTCTAAAACAAGTGTCCAAATTATGGAACTTATTAAAGAGATAGCTAAAGATAAATTAGTCATTATGGTTACACATAATCCCGATTTAGCTAATGAATATGCTAATCGTATTGTCGAAATGCGTGATGGTAAAATTATTAATGATAGTAATCCAGTTACTAACAATACAACAAATGAAAAGTATAAAATAAAGAAAACAGCTATGAATTTTAAAACAGCTTTAAAATTATCATTTAATAATATTAAAACTAAAAAAGGGAGAACTTTAATAACTTCATTTGCATCTAGTATTGGTATTATTGGCATTGCTTTAATTTTATCTTTAAGTAATGGTTTTGATATTCAAATAGATAAATTTGAACGTGATTCATTATCTAGTATGCCAATTATTATATCTGAGGCTCAAATGGATAGTGAAACGATAAATGAAATTGTTAACAATCAGACAGAATATGAGTTGTATCCAGATGATGATGTTATATATCCTTTAAAAAGTATTGAAGAGACAATTAGTCATACAAATGTAATTACGCAAGATTATATTGATTATTTAGAGAAGGCAAATAGTGAATATATTTCTGGAATAAATTATATACGTTATACGGCTTTAAATTTGTTTTATAAAACGACTGATGGAGTAGAAGCTTTAGATAGTCAATATTTTACTAGTTTACCTTTTTCACTAGGAGATAAGGATAATTCATACTTAGATGCACATTATGATGTTTTAGCTGGTAATATGCCTGAAAATAAAGAAGATTTAGTTTTGATAGTCGATACTAGTAATCGTGTTAATAGTGATCTTTTAGAAAGTTTAGGGTTTGATTTAGAAGAGGATATTCATTTTGAAGATTTACTTGGTTTAGAAATTAAATTGGCTTTTAATGATTCTTTTTATCAAGATTATGGGTCTTATTTTATGATTAATACAGACTATGAAGCTATTTATGCTGATGAGTCTAATTTAATTTTAAAAATTGCTGGTATTTTGAGACTTAAGGAAAATGAAAATGTTACAACTATTGCTGGTGGTTTAGCTTATACTGAAGATTTGATGCAAGAAGTTTTAACTAAAAATGCTAATTCTAAAATTGGAGTTATGCAAAAAAATAGTGATTATAATGTTTTAACTGGTGAAAAAATTCAATTGCCCGAAATAAAAGAACAATTGCTCAATTTATTGGGTGTAAATAGTGTGCCTGTAATGATCAATATTTATCCTGAGGATTTTGCTTCTAAGGACTTTTTACTTGAATATTTAGATGCTTATAATGAGAATCTAGATGAAGAGGACAAAATTTATTATACTGATATGGCTGTTTTATTAACTGATTTATCAGGTGGTATTATGGACGCTATAACGATTGTTTTAATTGCTTTTTCATCAATTTCATTAATTGTATCAAGTATAATGATTGGTATTATTACATATATTAGTGTTTTAGAACGTACTAAAGAAATTGGTGTTTTAAGAGCTTTAGGAGCAAGAAAAAAAGATATTACGCGTGTTTTCAATGCTGAAACCGTTATTATTGGTTTTGCAAGTGGTATGATTGGTTTAATTATTGCAAGAATTTTAGTTTTTCCAACTAATGCCATTATTGAAAATTTAACCAATTTAGCAAATGTTGCTAAGTTAAATCCGATTCATGCTTTAATATTATTATTAATAAGTATGTTGTTAACGGTTATTGGAGGTTTAATACCATCCAAATTAGCAAGCAAAAAAGATCCCGTAGAAGCATTAAGAACAGAATAATCTGTTCTTTTTATTTACATAAATAATTTAAAATGTTATACTTAATATGAATAGTAAAATAGTACTATTAAGAATAATGGAAGGGGACTAATATGAGCGCTATTAAGGTAGATAGTGAAATAAAAAAATTAAAAAAAGTTTTATTACATCGTCCTGGTAAAGAATTACTTAATTTAACTCCTGATACATTAGGAGAATTATTATTTGATGATATTCCATTTTTACCTGATGCAATAAAAGAACACGCTGAATTTGTTTCTATTTTGGAACAAAATGGTGTAGAAGTAGTCTTTTTAGAAGACTTAATGGCTGAAGTTTTAATGTTTTATCCTAGTGTTCGTGAAAAATTTATAAAACAATTTATTTATGAAGCTGGAATTAGAACTCCAAAATATAAAACTTTAGTTTATGAATATTTAGATAATATTAAAGATCCAAAAAAACTTGTTTTAAAAACAATGGAAGGAATTAAAGTTGGGGAACTTAGTCGTGAAGAAAGAGAAGTTGAAAAATCTCTTGTTGATTTAGTTACTGAAGAATCAAAATTCTTAGCTAAACCTATGCCTAACTTATATTTTACACGTGATCCATTTGCAAGTATTGGTAATGGTGTTGCTTTAAATAAAATGTATTCTGTAACAAGAAATAGAGAAACTATTTATGCTGAATATATTTTTGATTATCATCCTGATTTTAAAGGACAAGTTAGTAAATACTATGATAGATATTTGCCATACCATATTGAAGGTGGGGATGTATTAAATTTAAATGATCATGTTATAGCTGTTGGATATTCACAAAGAACATGTGCAGAAGCAATTGATGAACTCGCTAAAAATTTATTTAAAGATAAAGATTGTAAAATTGATACAGTTTTAGCTTTTAATATTCCAAATAGTCGTGCTTTTATGCATTTGGATACAGTATTTACACAAATCGATTATGATAAATTTACTTATCATCCTGGTATTATGGATACACTTCAAGTATTTGAAATAACTGAAGGTGATGATCCAGATAGTGATGAAGATTTAAATGTTAAGGAAATAAATGATTCATTAGAAAATATTTTAAGTCATTATTTAGGAAAACATATTACTTTAATACCTTGTGCAGGTGGTGATAAAATTGCATCTGAACGAGAACAATGGAATGATGGTTCTAATACTTTATGTATTGCTCCTGGTGTTGTTATTGTTTATGATCGTAATGAAATTACTAATCGCGTATTAAGATCTTATGGAATTAAAGTTTTAGAAATGCATAGTGCAGAATTATCAAGAGGACGTGGTGGTCCAAGATGTATGAGTATGCCACTAGAAAGGGAAATATAATATGAATTTTTATGGAAGAGATTTTTTAAAACTTCTAGATTATACAACAGAAGAAATTGAGCATCTTATTAAATTAGCTATGATTTTTAAGGAAAAGAAAAAAGAAGGTAAAAATCATGCTTATTTAAGAGGTAAAAATGTTGTTTTACTTTTTGAAAAAGACTCAACTAGAACAAGATGTGCTTTTGAAGTAGGTGCTATGGATTTAGGAATGGGAGTTACTTATTTAGGACCAACAGGTTCACAAATGGGTAAAAAAGAAAGTATCGAAGATACGGCTAGAGTTTTATCTAGAATGTATGATGGTATTGAATATAGAGGTTTTGATCAAGCAATTGTTGAAGAACTTGCTAAATATTCTAAGGTTCCAGTATGGAATGGTTTAACAAATGAATTTCATCCAACCCAAATGCTTGCTGACATTATGACAGTTTATGAAAATTTCGGTGAAGTGAAGGGTAAAAAATTAGTATTTTTAGGTGATGGAAGAAATAATGTTGCTAATTCATTAATGGTTGTATGTTCAAAATTGGGAATTAATTTTGTTTGTTGTTCTCCAAAAGATTTATTTCCAAAAAAAGAATTAATTGAACAATGTAAAGAATTTGCGAATAAACAAGGTTCAACTATTGATTTTATAACAGATCCTAAAAAAGCTGTTAAAGATGCTGATGTTTTATATACTGATGTATGGGTTTCAATGGGAGAAGATAGTAAATTATGGGAAGAAAGAATTAATCTTTTAAAACCATATCAAGTTAATAAAGAATTGATGAGTTTAGCTCATTCTAATGCTATTTTCTTACATTGCTTACCATCATTTCATGATTTAAAAACGACTATTGGAAAGGAGATACATGAAAAGTTTGGTTTAACAGAAATGGAAGTTACTAATGAAGTATTTGAATCAAAACAATCAAAAGTTTTTGATCAAGCTGAAAATAGACTTCATACAATAAAAACTATCATGTTTGTGACAATGTATAAATGAAAAAGAGAGTAGTTATTGCTTTAGGAGGGAATGCTTTAGGTAATTCCCCTAAAGAACAATTAGAATTAATAAAAAATACGGCCAAAAAAATAGTGGATATAACTGAAAAAGGTTATGATATTGTAATAGTTCATGGTAATGGTCCACAAGTAGGAATGATTAATTTAGCTCACGAAGTAGCGCATAATAGTGTTAATTCACCAGTTATGCCTTTTGCTGAATGTGGAGCTATGAGTCAAGGATATATTGGATATCATTTGCAACAATCAATTCAAAAAGAAGTAAAAAAAAGAGGTCTTCGTCGAAGCTGTGTAACAGTAGTAACGCAAGTTTTAGTTGATAAAGATGATCCTGCATTCTCTAATCCAACTAAACCTATTGGAAGTTTTTATACTAAAGAGGAATCTTTAAAAATGCAAGAAGAAACAGGATATACCTTCAAAGAAGATGCAGGTAGAGGATATAGACGTGTTATTGCTTCTCCCAAACCAATTAAAATTGTGGAAGCAAAAGTCATTAGTGAATTAGTTAAAAAACATAATATAGTTATTGCGGCAGGTGGAGGTGGTATACCAGTAATAGAGTCTAAAGAAGGACTTGTTGGGGTTGATGCAGTCATTGATAAAGACAAAACAAGTGCTAAATTAGCAATCTCTTTAAAAGCACACATTTTTATGATTTTGACAGCAGTAGATAAAGTTTATCTTAATTATAATACAGAAAATCAAAAAGCAATTAATAAAATGTCTGTTAAAAAAGCAAAAGAATATATGGCTAATCATGAATTTAAAGAAGGTAGTATGTTGCCTAAAGTAGAAGCTTGTATCGATTTTGCGTCTAAGAGAAGAGGAAAAGCTATAATTGCGTCTTTAGAAAATGCGAAAAAAGCTGTTCTAGGAAAATCTGGAACAAAGATTTATAAGTAAGAGGAGAAAAAAATAGTATGGAAAAGAAAAAGAAAAAAGGATTTTTAACAGCCTTTTCGATTATTTTCATTTTAATATTTGCTTTAGGTATTCTTTCACATTTTTTACCAGAAGCAGAATTTATTGGTGAAGAAATAGTTAATGGTAGTGGCGTAGTAGGTGCCTCATTATCACAAATCTTATTATCACCAATACTTGGTTTTGAAAATGCAATTGATGTTTGTATTTTTGTACTTATTTTAGGTGGTTTCTTAGCAACTGTTAATAGAACACAAGCTTTAGAAACAGGAATCAAAGTATTAGTAAAAAAATTAAAAGGACATGAGTTAGTTTTAATTCCTATTTTAATGTTCTTATTCTCAATTGGAGGAACAACTTATGGGATGCTTGAAGAAACTGTAGGATTTTATGCATTACTTTCTGCAACGATGGTAATGGCTGGAATGGATACATTAGTTGCTTCAGCTATTGTCTTATTAGGAGCAGGTTCAGGTGTTCTTGGATCTACAATTAATCCTTTTGCTGTTGGTGCAGCAGTAAGTGCATTACCTGAAGGAATTGTAGTAAATCAAGGTGTAATTATTGCTCTTGGTGTAATTTTATGGCTTACAACTTTACTAATATCTATTTTATTTGTAATGTTTTATGCTAGAAGAGTTATTAAGAAAAAAGGTTCAACTTTCTTATCTTTAAGAGAAGTAAAAAATATGGAAGCTGAATATGGTGGTCATTCAGGTATAAATCTTGATGACGTAAAATTAAGTAAAAAACAAAAAATCACTTTAGGTTTATTTGCTTTAACATTTGTTGTAATGATTGTTGGCTTTATTCCTTGGGGTGAATTTGGAGTTAATATATTTGATAAATTTACTGGTTGGTTAACAGGTCAACCTCTTGGTTCATGGTATTTCTATGAAGCAGCACTATGGTTCTTAATTATGTCTGTAATTATTGGTATTGTAAATCGTACAGGCGAAAAGAAATTCGTTGATAAGTTTATTGATGGTGCTGATGACATGGTAGGAGTTATTTTAATAATTGCTATTGCTCGTGGTGCATCAGTATTAATGCAAAGCACATATTTAGATAATTATATTATTTACAATGCTGCTGAAGCATTAAAGAATGTTCCAGTAGAAGTATTTGCACCATTCAACTATATGATTCATGTAGTACTTTCTATTTTAGTACCATCTTCATCAGGACTTATGACTTTATCTACACCAATTGTTGGACCACTTGCTGATCAATTAGGTTATAGTGTTGAAGCTACAATTATGACATTAGTTTCAGCTAATGGCTTAGTAAACTTAATTACACCAACTTGCGGAGCAATTATGGGTGGTTTAGCTTTAGCTAAAGTAGAATATTCAACATGGGCAAGATGGGCTGCGAAAGTAGTTCTTACAATTGCTATTGTAAATATTATTATTTTAACTGCAGCTACAATAATTTTATTATAAAAATAAAAAGAACAGTTTTCTGTTCTTTTTTTGTATATAAATTTTCTTTTTAGACCTAAATAGGTATGAAAGGAGAATTTATTTGGCACGTCACAAAGTTGAAATTGCGAACGTGAATACTGCGAATATTAAAGTATTAACCAATGAGGAAATGGTTGATCTATTTAAAAAATATCAACAAGGAGATTTACTAGCAAAAGAAGAGTTAGTGAATGGTAATTTAAAATTAGTATTATCGATTTTAAAAAAATATAATAATAGATGTGATAATATGGATGATTTATTTCAAGTTGGTTGCATAGGATTAATTAAAGCTATTGATAATTTTGATTTATCTCATGAAGTAAAGTTTAGTACATATGCTGTTCCTATGATTGTTGGAGAAGTAAAACGTTTTATAAGAGATAATAATAGTGTTAGAATAGCGCGTAGTATAAAAGATACCGCTTATCAAATTTTAAAACTTAAAGATGAATATTTAAAAGAACATGGTAAAGAACCAAATTTAGATTATATTAAAAATAAACTTAATATAACAGACTATGAAATAAATTGTGCTTTAGATAGTACAAAAGAAGCTATGAGCATGTTTGAACCTATTTATAACGATGGGGGAGATACTATATATTTAGCTGATCAATTGGAAGATAAAAGTTCGAATGGAATTGTAACAGAAACAAGTATAGCTTTAAAAAATGCTTTAAACAGACTAAGAAATAAAGAAAGATATATAATTGAAGCTAGATATTTTTATGGTAAAACGCAAATGGAGTTAGCAAGTGAAATAGGTATTAGTCAAGCACAGATATCAAGATTAGAAAAAAGTGGCTTAGCAAATATTAAGAAAATGATGCAATAATAATTGAAAAAATTTGATGTATATGATAAACTTTAGATAGTAGGAGACTACTAAATAAAAATTAAGTTCAAGAAAGAGGTGATTTTGTGTTAGATTTAAGTAATCCAGTAATGTTCTATGGAGCATGTGCTTTAGTAGCCGTATTAGTTGTTTTATTACTTGTAATATTAGTTAAAATCGCTAATAAGAAAAAAGACAAAGAAGAAAATGTTGAAACTACAAGTGCAGTTGAAAATGGGCAAACTACTACACCAGTAGAACCAGTTGCTCCAGTGATGCCAGAACCTGCTGTTACACCAGTAGAACCAGTTACTCCAGTAATGCCAGAACCTGCTGTTAAACCAGTGGAACCAGTTGCTCCAGTGATGTCAGAACCTGCTGTTAGACCAGTAGAACCAGTGGCTCCAGTAATGCCACAACCTGCTGTTAAACCAGTAGAACCAGTTGCTCCAGTGATGCCAGAACCTGCTGTTAGACCAGTAGAACCAGTTGCTCCAGTAACACCACAACCTACTGTTAATCCAGCAGGGCCAGTTGTACAACCAGCAGAAACTGAACCTACACAAAATAATTTTTAAAAGAGCTTAGCTCTTTTTTTCTTTTTCTAGCATATATTTAATTAGGTGGTAAAATGCGTTTAGGTGAATTACAAGATAAAGATGTTATTAGTATGGAAGATGGTAAATTACTAGGAAATATTATTGATGTAAATATAGATGAAAATGGTAAATTACTTAGTTTTTTAGTTGCTAGAAAACGTTTTTTTTCTTGGTTTTTTAGTAAAAATGAAGTGGAAATTAGATGGGAACAAATAGAAAGAGTGGGTTCAGATGTTATTTTAGTTAAAGATTAATAACAAAACTGTAATAGTTTTTTATTGATATATGTGATATAATGAATACACAGGTGATAAAATGAAGATATTGTTGCATACTGATAAAATGGAACAAGTAGAAAAAAGTGGTGTGGGTAGAGCAATTTTGCATCAACAAAAAGCATTAGATTTAGTAGGTGTTGATTATACATTAGATCCTAATGATGATTATGATATTATTCATATTAACACAATTTTTCCTGAATCTTTTTTGATGGGGAAGAAAGCTAAAAGAATGGGTAAAAAAGTTATATATCATGCTCATTCAACGGAAGAAGACTTTCGTAATTCTTTTTTATTATCTAATCAAGTTGCGCCTTTATTTAAAACATGGCTTAAGACTTGTTATTCATCAGCTGATTTAATTTTAACGCCAACACCTTATTCTAAAAGATTACTTGAGGGGTATGATTTAGGAAAAGAAATTATTGCAATCAGTAACGGTATTGAACTTGATTTTTTTAAGAAAGATATAGAATTAGGTAAAAAATTTCGTGAAGAATTTAATTTTAGTCCTGACGATAAAATTGTTATGGCTGTTGGCTTATATATTGAACGTAAAGGAATTTTAGATTTTGTGGAACTTGCGCGTGAAATGCCGGAATATAAATTTATTTGGTTTGGTTTTACTAATTTAAATTTAGTACCTTTAAAAATAAGAGAAGCAGTTGAAACAAAATTAGATAATTTATATTTTCCAGGTTATGTTCCAAGAGAAATTTTAAGAGGAGCTTATAGTGGTGCTGATTTATTCTTCTTTCCTACATATGAAGAAACAGAAGGTATAGTTTTACTAGAAGCTTTAGCAAGTAAAATACCTGTTTTAACACGTGATATACCTATTTATGAAGGCTGGTTTATTGATGGCGTTAATATATATAAAGGCAGAAATAATGCGGAATTTAAAGAAAAAATTAAAGGTATTTTAGAACATAAATTACCTGATTTAACAGAAGAAGGATATAAAGTAGCCAAAGAAAGAGATATCAAAGAAATTGGTAAACAATTAAAAACTATATATGAAAAAGTTTTAAATGAAGAAGTTAGTATCAAATAACTTCTTTTTTATGTTATAATTTTTATAGGTGATAACATGAATATACAAGAACTTGTATCTAAAAAAAATGAAGGAATAGAATTAACTTATGAAGAGTTAGAATATATTGTTACTAATTATGTAAATGGTAATATTAACGATAGTGATATGACTTTATTTTTAAAAGCAGTTGTAAATAAGAGTATGACTTTTGATGAAACAAGTAATTTAACAACTATTATGTTAAATAGTGGTGATAAAATAGACTTAAGTAATATTAATGGTGTTAAAGTAGATAAGCATTCAACAGGTGGGGTTGGTGATAAAACAACTTTAGTATTATTACCTTTAGTTGCTAGTTGTGGTGTTAAAGTTGCTAAAATGAGTGGACGTTCTTTAGGGCATACTGGTGGAACGATTGATAAATTAGAATCAATTCCAGGCTTTAAAGTAGAATTAGATTTAGATACATTTATTAATCAAGTAAACAAAATTGGTGTTGCTTTAGCAAGTCAAACAGGTAATTTAGTACCAGCAGATAAAAAAATATATGCACTACGTGATGTTACTAATACTGTATCTTCTATTCCTTTAATAGCTTCATCAATTATGAGTAAAAAATTAGCAAGTGGTGCAGATAAGATTGTTCTAGATGTTAAAGTTGGTAAAGGGGCATTATTAGAAAATTTAAAAGATGCTAAAACTTTAGCTAATTATATGGTTCATATTGGTAATAGTCATGGTAGAGAAACAGTTTGTGTTTTAACTAATATGAATGAGCCTTTAGGTAATGCAATTGGTAATATGGTTGAAGTAGAAGAAAGTATCAATACTTTAAAAGGATACGGTCCTAGTGATTTAAAAGAACTTGTTCTAACACTCGGATCAATTATGGTTAGTTTAGGACTAGGTATTAGTATTGATGAAGCTTATAAAATGTGTGTTACTAATTTAGAAAATGGTAATGCTTATAAAAAATTTGTAGAATTAGTAGAAACACAAGGCGGTAAATTAGAACTAATTAATGATAGTAAGAAATTTTCTATTAAATCAAATCAAAGTGGTTTTATTACTAAAATAGATGCTTTAATGCTTGGAGAATTAGTTCGTAAACTAGGAGCAGGTAGATTACATAAAGATGATAAAATAGATCATCGTGTTGGTTTTATTTTATCTAAAAAAGTAGGTGACTTTGTTTTAAAAGATGAAGAATTAATGAAAGTATATCTAACCACTAAAGATTGCCGTATTGATGATTTATTAAAATGTTTTACAATTGAAAATGATTTTAAAGAAAAAGATAAATTAATTTTAGAAGTAATAAAGTAGGGTGATAGTATGATAAGTTTAGTATTAGGGGCTTTGATTGAAATATTACGTTTATGTATGCCATTATTAATTATTTTTATAGTTTCAATTATTTGTAAAATGATATATAGAAGAATTAAATATGGTTATGGATGTATGGATGTTATAAAAAAACGTAATCTTAATATAAATGTTGATACTGAATTAATGGCATTAACACTTAAACAATTAAAAGGTGATTATGAAGTTATAGAAACAGATAAATATAATGCTAATTTTATTATTGTCTCACCACGTGGTGTATATTTTATTGAAATGTGTAATACCCATCGTGGAACGATTACGGGAGATTTAAAAAATGACAAATTAGAATGGTATGATGATGGTAAATTCCATTATATTGATAATCCTTTTATAAGACAACGTAAAGATTTACAAAAGTTTAAAAGACAATTTCCTAATATAGTAACTAAAGGTTTTGTTGTTTTTGGCAATGATGTTTTATTTGATTTTACTTATCGTGGAAATAGTAATGTTACTAGAACACGTAATCTTGCTTATAAATTACAAGAATTATTAAATGAACAAAATCCTAATTATAGTGTTCGTGAATTAAAGAAAATTAAACTATACTTAAAGTAGGTGTTTTATGGCAATTACAAAAACTAATTTTATTAATTATATTAGATGTCCAATGTATGTTGTTCTTGATAATGTAAAAAATAAAAAATTAGATAGTGATATTTCTTTAAAAGAATATTTAGATGAAGAAAAAAAAGAAATATTAGATGAATTTAAATCTTCGATGTTTGAAGACTTAGAAGATTTAATTGATGTTAAAGATGAACAATTAGAAGTAATGTTACCTTATTATCATAAAGTAGAATTATTAGCTGCCCATTTAGCGCCTTTATATTTTAATGGGACTTTTAAATTTTCAGACAATACTTTGGATCAAGAATGTTTTGATTTTAAAAGAAATGGTATTAGGTATTTGTGCTATGTAGATATTTATAATGAAACAGATGATGCTTTTAATATTATCGAAGTAAAAGCAACAACTAGTCGTAAATATTTAGAATTAGGTTATAAAAAGAATAAAATGTTTTATCCTTTATTTCAAAAAGGAAAAGATGGTATATATTATATTAATGATTTAGAAAATCAAGAAAAAGCTATTAATAAACTTAAAGATAGATATACTAAAGTAGGACATTATGTTTATGATTTAGCTGTTCAAAGATATATTATTGAAAATGATTTAAAAAAGAATGGCATGTACGATAAAATAGATAATGTTAAATATTACTTAGCAGTTTTAAATCATGAATATATATTTGATGGTACTTATGTTGATAATACACCTATATATAAAGAGGATATAAATGGTGAACAAATTATTCGTTATTTTGATATGACAAGTATTACTAAAGAAATGTTAAAACAAATAGATAATGATCGTAAAACAATTGAAAATTATATAAAGAATCCTTCTTTAGAAAAATGTAAATTAGGTAATTACTGTGAAAATAAAAAAACAACTAAATGTAAATATATACCTGTTTGTTGGCAAGATATTCCTTCAAAAAATTCTGTTTTTAATTTTATTGATGCTCATCATGGATTTGAATACGATAATAAAAAATATTCTGTATATGATTTAGCTAACAATAATCTTTTAAAAATAGTTGATGTTCCGAATAAATATTTAAAAAGAGAAAAAAATAAAATTCAAAAACAAGTTATTGAAAGTCATAAACCATATATTAATGTTGAAAGAATAGAAGGATGTTTAAAAGAAATAACTTATCCTATCTATCACTTAGATTTTGAAACATTTCCTTGTCCATTACCACGTTTTAAAGGTGAGAAATGTTATACGCAAAGTGTTTTCCAATATTCATTACATATTGAAAAAGAAGAAGGTAATTGCGATAAAGAAAAAGATCATTATGGTTATTTAGCAAGCGATAATTTAGATCATCGCTTAGATTTAATTAAATCTTTAATTAAAAATATTGATACATCAAAAGGAACTATTTTAGTTTATAATGCATCATTTGAAAAATCACGTTTAAAAGAATTAGCAAGTATCTATCCGAAATATAAAGAAAAATTATTATGTATGAGAGATGCGATATTCGATTTAATGGAAGTCTTACAAGGAAGTAATACTTTGTATGAAAAATTAAATATAGAAAAAGATAATATTGGCTTTAATTATTATCATGAAGATATGAATGGTTCATTTTCAATCAAGAAAATTTTACCTTTGTTTTCAAATTTAACATATAAAGATATGGAAATAGCTAACGGGGTTGAAGCTTTAGTTACATATGCTAAATTTAATAATATGACTAAAGAAGAATATAATTATAAATATCAAAAATTAATTGAATATTGTATGCAAGATACATGGAGTATGGTAGAAATATTATGGGGATTAAAAAAATATCTAAATAAATAATGTCAACAAGTGTCTAAACACTTGCAAATAAAAATTAGATATTATATCCTAATTATAGGAGATGATTAGTGTGATATATCCATCAATTGACAAGTTATTAAATAAAGTAGGTTCTAAATATTTATTAGTTAATTTAGTTTTTAAAAGAGCTAATGAAATGGCAGAAACAGAACATTATCAAATGAAAGAAAATGAATATGTTTCTAAAAAGAATATAGGACGTGCTTTAGAAGAAATAGCTAGTAATTTAATTCATATTGAAGGAGAAGAAAATACCAATAAATAAGGTATTTTTTTAGTTTTATGATATAATTTAAATGGTGGTTAAATGAAGATTGAAAAAATTAAAAAGAATAAAAGTGGTAAGTATACTTTAAAGTTAGATAATAATGAGAGTATAGTTACTTATGATGATGTAATATTAAAAAATAAACTTTTATATAATAAAGAAATAGATAGTGATGTTTTAGAAAGTTTATATAAAGATACTTATTATTATGATATTTATAATAAAGTAATTAAATTAATTAGTACTCGTCTTCGTAGTGTTCATGAAATTAAAGAATACTTAAATAAAAATAATTTAAAAGAAGAAGATAAGAATAAGATTATTAATAAGTTATTAGAAATAGGATTACTTAATGATTTAGTATTTGCGAAAGCGTATGCTAGTGATAAATTATATTTATCTAATTGTGGTCCTAATAAAATATATAATGAGTTAAAAGAACATCAAATAGATGATGATATTATTAATGAAGTTATTTATAGTTTAAGTGAAGATGATATTAAAGAAAAGTTAATAAAATTGATTAGTAAGAAGATTAAAAATAATCATAAGTATTCTAATTATCTTTTAAAGCAAAAAGTTATTAATGAGTTATATTGTAATGGTTTTGATAAAAATATGATTATTAGTATTTATGAATTTTTAGAAGTTAGTGATAATTCTAATTTAGAACGTGAATATAATAAACTTTGTAGTAAGTATTCTAAGAAATTTGATGGTTATGAATTATTTAAAAAAATAAAAGAAAAATTATATCAAAAAGGTTTTGATATAAATGAAATTAATAGCCTTATAAATGAAAAAAATAACGAGTAATCGTTATTTTAATTTGTTATAAATTTCATCAATGTTATGAACTTCTTTATTATCTTTATAATATGGTTTTAAATGTAGATGGAAATGTTTAACCATTTGAATATCACCATTATTTTGAATTAAAGTTAAACCATCAGGATTTAATCTTTCATTAATATGTTTACGCATTTTTTGAGCAATACTTTTTATATGTACCCATGTTTCATCATCCATATCATCAATATCTAAAATATGTTTTTTAGGAACAATTAACATATGACCATCACTATCGGGATTATTATCCATAAAAACACTTACAACTTCATCGTCAAATATCATTTTTGTTGGTATTTCACCATTTGCAATTTTACAAAATATACAATCCATTATATTCACCTCTAATAATATTTTAGCATAAAAAAAGAGTATTTCTCTCTTTTTTGTGAATATCTGCGAAATATTCTAATTTTTTATGTACATATTTTTAAATATATATACAAATATTATATAAATAAATTATTTTAGAGCATAAAATAAAACAGTTATTGGAGGTGAAGTATGAATAGAGATGATTTTAAAGTTTTGGATACAAACATTATTTATTTTGATAATGCAGCAACTACCTTAAAGCCTAAACAAGTAATTAATGATATTGTTAGTTATTATCGTGATTATACAGCTAATGTTCATCGTGGTGATTATGATAATGCGGTTAAAGTTAGTAATCTATATGAAGATACTAGAAGAGTAGTAAAAGATTTTATTAATGCTAAAAGTGACAAAGAAATTATTTTTACTAGTGGCGCTACTGATTCTTTAAATAGAATAGTTTTTGGTTATTTTAAAAATTTACCTAAAGATTGTGAGGTATTACTTACCAAAAGTGAACATGCGAGCAATATTTTACCATGGCAAGAATTAGGAATTAATATTAAATATATTCCTTTAGATCATAATTATGAAGTGACATTAGAAAATGTTGTTAATTCTATAACACCAAAAACAAAAGTTATATCTCTTGCACATATTACTAATGTAATAGGTGATATAAGACCGATAAAAGAAATAATTAAATATGCTCATGAAAAGAAAATAATTGTTGTTGTTGATGGGGCACAATCAGTTCCGCATTTAAAGGTTGATGTTCAAGATTTAGATATTGATTTTTTAGTTTTTTCAGGTCATAAAATGTGTGGACCTACAGGTATTGGTGTTTTATATGGAAAAGAAAAATTACTAGCTAATCTAAAGCCTCTAGCTTTTGGTGGTGGAATGAATGTTGGGTTTTCTAGTGATGGGACTAGAATATATGAAGAAGTACCATGGTTACATGAAGCAGGAACACCTAATATAGAAGGGGTTATAGGACTTGCTAGTGCGATTAAATATTTAGATAGTGTTGGTATGGATAAAATAGAAGCTTATGAACAAGAATTAAAAAGATATGCGATATCTTTATTAGAAAACAATCCTAATTTAATTATTTATAATAAGCATAGTAAAAGTGGAATTATTTCTTTTAATTATAGAGGGTTATCTAGTCAAGAATTAACTATCTATTTAAACAAATATAATATAGCACTTCGTAGTGGTAGTCATTGTGCGAAAGTATTATCTGATGAAATAGGAATTAGTAATACTTGCCGTATGAGTTTATATTTTTATAATACCAAAGAAGAAATAGATAAATTTGTAAGAGTTTTAAATAGTGTTAAAAATTAACAGAAAAGTAATTTAAATTTGACATAAAAATAATAAATATGATAAAATGTATATAGATGAGGAATCATCATATAATAAAAAAAGGAACATTTAATATTTCCTTGTTGAATGTTGCCTGTATATTTTTTCTGAAATACCTAATTCATTAAGATGAGTTAGGTATTAAGCTTTATATTAATTTTTATATTAAATTAAATATAACAATTATTAATAAAACTATGATAATATTATAAAATAGAATTAAAAAATCTTTTTTATTCATATTATCAGCCCCTTTCTGAAGAGGCAACACCTAACTATTAAATGTTCCTAAAACAATTATATCAAACAGTTACTGTATTAACAATAAAGTAACTTATATTTGATAAAAAAAATAAAAAGGAATCTTTAATATTTTTTTATTGAATGTTGTCTATATTTTTTGTGAAATACCTAATTCATTAAAATGAGTTAGGTATTGTTTTTATATTCATTTATCTTATTTTATGACATTCTAAGATTTGTCAATAATAAAATTTTATGCTATATTAATGCATGACGAAAAGACACAAAATTTAC
>CALVQV010000014.1 GCA_944358325.1 uncultured Bacilli bacterium | reverse complement strand
TTAAAGAATTATGTTTATTGCAAGAAGAAATTATTAAAGAAATTGGCAAGGAAAAAATGGCTTATGAAAGACTTGAAATTGAAGATAGTTTAAGAGAAGAAATTAAAGAACTTGCTAGTAGTGATTTAGATGCATCGATGCGTATTCGTGAAAAATTAGAAAAATATGCAGCTATTGATGAAGTTAAAGAACGCGTTGTTAAAAAATATGAAGAAGAAAATAAAGATTTAGAAAAAGAAGAATTAGTTGTTTTATTAACTAAAGTAAAATTAGTCTTAGAAAGTATTGAATATGATATTTTTAGAGCTATTACCGTTAATGAAAAAACAAGAAGTGATGGCCGTGCGATGAATGAAATTAGACCACTTAGTGCTAGTATAGATTTACTTCCTAGAACGCATGGTAGTGCTTTATTTACTCGTGGTGAAACCCAAGCTCTTGCTGTTACTACTTTGGGAGCTTTAAACGAATATCAAGTTTTAGATGGTATTAGCCTAGAAGCAGAAAAGCATTTTATGTTACATTATAATTTCCCGGCTTTCTCAGTAGGAGAAACAGGACGTTATGGTTCTCCTGGTAGAAGAGAAATAGGACATGGAGCTTTAGGTGAAAGATGTTTAAAACAAGTAATGCCTAGTGAAGAAGAATTCCCATATACAGTTCGTGTCGTATCAGAAATATTAGAATCTAATGGTTCATCTAGTCAAGCTACTATTTGTGCTGGATGTATGAGTTTAATGGCTGCTGGTGTTCCAATTAAAGCACCTGTAGCTGGTATTGCAATGGGACTAATTACTTCTAGTGATGGTAGTGATTATACTATCCTTACTGATATTCAAGGTATGGAAGATCATTTAGGAGATATGGATTTTAAAGTAGGTGGAACACGTAAAGGTATTTGTTCTTTACAAATGGATATTAAGATTAAAGGTATAACAAAAGAAATTTTAAAAGAAGCTTTAGCGCAAGCTAAAGAAGCTCGTATGGAAATTTTAGATGTTATGGAAGCAACTATTAAAGAACCAAGAAGTGAAGTAAGTAAATATGCACCAAAAACAATGATTTTTGAAATTAATCCTAATAAGATTAAAGATGTTATTGGTAAGGGTGGAGAAACGATTACTAATATTATCTTAGAATGTAGTAATGTTAATTCGGTAAATGATATTAATGCTGTTAAAGTTGATTTAGCAGATGATGGTAAAGTTACAATTTATCACATGGATAAAGATGTTATTTTAGCTACTGCTAATCGTATTAAAGATATTGCTCGTGAAGTTGAAATGGGTAAGATTTATACGGGTAAAGTTGTTAAAGTTGAAGATTTTGGTTGTTTTGTAGAATTATGGCCTGGATGTGAAGGATTAGTTCACGTATCACAATTAGATAATAAACGTGTTGAAAAACCAAGTGATATGGTTAAAGTTGGCGATGAAATAGTCGTTAAAGCTATGGAATATGATAAAAAAGGAAGATTAAATCTTTCAAGAAAAGAAGCTTTGAAATAGCTTCTTTTTATTTTATATATAAAAAGAAGAAATTATTTTTCTTCTTCTTTTTCTAAATTATTTTTAATTACATCATAGTTTTCACTGATAATTGTATCTTCAATATGGAAATTGTATTTTTCACGAATTTTAATCCATAATTTACTTGATAAGTTTGTATCTTCTTTGAAAGCGTTATCACATAAATTTTCTTTAATTGTATCTAAAGAATCTTTTAAACTAGGTTTTTCTTTTTGTTCAACTTTTAAGATTATATGATATCCAAATGAACTTTTAACAGGTGTTGTTGTATACTTATCATTTTCAAGATTTAATGCTGCTTCATAGAATTCTTCACCATAATCACTAACATCTTGTTTAGTAAATGAACTTAATAATCCTTCATTATCTTTACTTGCAGAATCATCTGAATATTCTTTAACAGCATCTTTCCATTCAATTTCACCATTTTGTAATTTAGTAATAACTTCTTTAGCTTTATTTAAAGCTTCTTCTTCAGCTTCATCGCTATCTTCTTCTGGTTTAATTAAAATGTGTTTAACTGTCATTTCACCATAAATTTCTTCTTCATAGTATTTATTGATTTCATCTTCAGTTAAGTTTTCTTTGTAGTAATCTTCAGCTACTAATGTTTTTTTGTAATCTAAGATAATATCTTCTTTAAATTCATCTTCATTGCTATAACCAGCATTTACTAAATCAGAAGCAAAATCATAACCGTATGCTTCATATTGTACTTTAATAGTTGCTAATTGATTGTCTGCATATTTTTTAATATCATCAGTTGTTTCATATTCCTTATTAGCAATAAATCTATCAATCATATTAATTAAAGCAGTAGCTCCATTAGTATCTTTTAATTCGTCATATAAATCTTCTGCAGTAACATCATATCCATCGACATTGGCTACAATATCACGTCCATCTTGTAGTTTAGCGACTTTAACACATCCACCTGTCAAAAATAGTACGCCACATAAACTAAGTAATAATAATTTTTTCTTCACGTATATTCTCCTCCCACTGTATACAAGTAATATTATATAAGAAAAAAAATAAAAAAACAATATTTTCCTAAAGTATTCACATAATTTTCATTTCACCATAAAATATACTATCAAGACATAAAAAGGAGGAATGCTTATGTGTAATACTGGTGTATCAGGCGCAGCTATTGTACTTGTATTATTTATTCTATTAATAATTATACTAGGTGCTTATATTTAATAGGAGGGGGTGCTTTCTATGGCTTGCAATGAAAAACCAACACCTGTAAATAATGTTTGTTGTCATCACGGTAACAATAATGCTGGATATGTAATAATTATTGTATTATATATTTTATTAGCGATTATTTTAGGTGCAACTATTTGGTAAAAAGAGGATTACCTCTTTTTTTAATTATATGTTTTAATTTTTTGAATATTCTTTACATAAATTTTACATATTTTTTTATAAAAACTATTTACAAAGTGGGGATAAATATATATAATGGTGGTAACGAGTGTAGAAAAGTGGTATAAAGTGGGTGATAATATGTTCATGGGTGAGTATCATCATACAATGGATGATAAAGGGAGACTTACTATTCCATCTAAAATTCGTTATGAATTAGGTGAATCATTTATTATCACACGTGGTATTGATAAATGTTTATTTATTTATACTAAAGATGAATGGAATAATATTATTGCTAAATATAAAACTTTACCAAATACGAAAGATGCTCGTAATTTTATGCGTGTTTTTTTAAGTGGTGCTTCTGTTTGTGAGTTTGATAAACAAGGACGTATTAATATATCAGGACCACTTATTAAATATGCAGATTTAAATAAAGAATGTGTAATTATCGGTGTTAGTGATAGGTTAGAAATTTGGAGTATGGAAAATTGGAATAAATTTATGGAAGATTCTGAAAGTAATCTATCAGATATAGCCGAAGAATTATTCAATAATAATTTAAATATTTGAGGTGTTATATGCATAAAAGTGTCTTGTTAGAAGAATCAATAAAATATTTAAATTTAAAAGATGATAGTATTATTGTTGATTGTACTTTAGGTTATGGTGGTCATTCAAGCCACATATTAGAAAGAATAAAAAAGGGACATTTATATGCTTTTGATCAAGATTTGGAAGCTATTAATTATAGTCGTGAAAGATTAAGTAATATTGCTTCTAATTATACGATTATTAAAAGTAATTTTCGCAATATAAAAGAAGAATTAAATAAAAGAAATGTTACTAAAGTAGATGGTATTTTATTTGATTTAGGTGTTTCTAGTCCGCAATTAGATCAAGGTGAAAGAGGTTTTTCTTTTCATCAAGATGCAAAACTTGATATGCGTATGGATCAAACCAATCAATTAAGTGCTTATGATGTAGTTAATACTTATGGTTATAATGATTTAGTGCGCATTTTAAAAGAATATGGTGAAGAGAAGTATGCTAGTAGTATTGCTCATGGAATTATTAATTCTAGACCAATTACAACGACATTAGAATTAGTTGAAGTAATTAAGAATAATGTTCCTCAAAAATATTCAAGAGAGAAACATCCGGCTCGTAAAAGTTTTCAAGCTATAAGAATTGAAGTTAATGATGAGCTCAATGTTTTTGAATCAGCGTTAAGACAAGCATTGGAACTTTTAAATGTTGGTGGAAGAGTGTGTGTTATTACATTTCATTCTTTAGAAGATCGTATATGTAAAAAAATATTTAAGGAAGTTAGTAGTATTGATAAAAATTTAAGCAAGTTACCGATAGTTCCAGATGAGTTATTGCCTAAGTTTAAGGTAATTGCTAATATAGAACCTAATGATATAGAATTAGAAGAAAACGTGCGTGCTAGAAGTTCTAGATTGCGTGTTATAGAAAAAGTAAAAGAATAGAGGTGTCACATGAGAGCCAAAAAGAAAAGTAAAATAACTAAAGGTGAAAGATTATTATATGGTATTGCAACTTTATGCTTTATAGCTACTTTTGTTGTTCGTGTTTTCTTTGGAGCTAATGTTGGTGCTTTAGGTATTAAAGTTGAAAAATTAAAAGCTGATCTCAGTAGTCAAGAAAAGAAAAATGAAAGTTTAACAATGAAAGTCAATGAACTTACATCTTTTTCCAAAGTCAATGAGGTTGTAAAAGACATGGGATTAGTGTATAATTATGAAAACATCGTAAATATAGACAAGTAAGAGGTGTAATATGAAAACAAGAAATCCAAACAGAAAATGGCAAACGCCAAAATTTGTTTTTAGAGTATTTCTTGTTTTTATTATGCTTTTATATCTTCAATTATGTTATTTAACTTTGAGTCCTAAAGTATATGGTATTGATATGGATACTTTTGCTTCTAATCGTAATACAGTTAAGACAATTTTACAAGCTAATCGTGGCACGATTTATGATAAAGATGGTGATCCATTAGCTATTAGTGTTACAACTTATACATTAATTGCTTATTTAAGTCCAAGTAGAACAACGGATTCTAACAATCCACAACATGTTGTTGATAAAGAGTTGACAGCTACTAAATTATCAGAAGTATTAGCTCTTGATTATAATTATGTTTTAGAACGTTTAAATCAAGATAAATATCAAGTAGAATTTGGTACTGGTGGTTCTAATATTACAGAATTAAAAAAAGATGAAATTAAAGCATTAGGGCTTCCAGGGTTAGATTTCATTGAAACAACTAGTCGTAATTATCCTAATGGTGATTTTGCTTCCTATATCATAGGTTATGCTAAAAAATATCAAGATACGGAAACAATTAATGGTATTACTAGTAGTTTTAATACTTTAGTGGGAGAATTAGGGATTGAATCAAAATATAATGATTTATTAACAGGAACTAATGGCTATTTAGAATATCAAAAAGATCGAAGCGGTTATCGTATTCCAGATACAAAAGAAGTTAGAACTGATGCTGTTAATGGTTCTAATATATATCTCACATTGGATAGTGGTATTCAAAGATTTGCCGAATCAGCTATTGAAGAATTAGAACAAACATATAGTCCTAAATGGGGTTTAGTAACTGTTATGAATGCTAAAACAGGTGAAATACTTGCAAGTGCAACTAGTCCATCTTATAATCCTAATGATTTAAGTACTATTAAAAGTTATGAAAATCCTTTAGTAACATATCAATATGAACCAGGATCTACTATGAAAATATATACTTATATGTGTGCGATTGAAAAAGGAACATATAATGGTAATGAAACATATACATCTGGTAGTTATACAATTGGTGAAGATGTAATTTATGATTGGAATAAAAAAGGTTGGGGAAACATAACTTATGATTTAGGTTTTGCTTATTCTAGTAACGTAGGTGCTGTTAATATTGTTAATAATTTTATTAATAAAGGTGAATTACGTGATTGCTTAGAAAAATATGGTTTTGGAACTAAAACAGGTGTAGAATTAGCACGTGAATTAAGTGGTACAATTAACTTTAATTATCCTGTTGAAGTTGCAGCAGCTAGTTATGGACAAGGTATTACTACAACTCCTGTGCAACATTTACAAGCTTTATCTATTATTGCTAATAAGGGTAAAATGGTAACTCCTCATATTGTATCTAAAATAGTAGATCCTAACACAGGAGAAACTACTTATGAAGCAAAAACAACTTATAGTTCGCAACTTGTTAAAGAATCTACAGCGCAAAAGGTAAAAGATTTAATGCATGATGTTATTACTAATAATGATGCTGGAGCAGCAACAGGTACACTTTATCGTGTTGAAGGTGTTGATTTAATTGGTAAAACAGGTACTGCTCAAATTTATTCTAATAGTAAAGGTGGATACTTAACTGGTGAACAAGATTATGTCTATAGTTTCGCTGGAATGTTTCCTTATGATGATCCTGAAATAATTATTTATGCGGCTGTTCAACAACCGACTTATGGAAAAGGAACTGGAGTATCTAAAGTAGTTAAATCTGTTGTTCAAAGTATTGTTAAATATTATAATATGGGAAATGATAACGAAGAAAATAATGAACAACAAAAATTAATAGAAGTTAATTCATATTTAAATAAAAACGTTGATGAAATTGCCTCTAAATTAGAAACAGAAGGAGTAGAAGTAGTAAGAATAGGTGATGGTACTAAAGTAGTATCTCAATATCCTACAAGTGGTTCTAATGTTGTTGCTGGTGATAAAGTATTTTTAATAACTAATGGAACCAATAGAGAAATTCCTAATATACGAGGTTGGTCGAGAGCTGATACTTTAACTTTAACCTCATTATTAAATATTGAAGTTAATTTTGAAGGATATGGTTATGTATCAGAATATACTTTTGTTGATAATAAATTAAATGTTATCTTAAATGATAAATATAGTATAAAAAAAGAATAAATATACTAACGATTTTGTTAGTATATTTTTCTATGTAAAAAATATAATATAGTATGAAAAAATTTTGGATAGAAGTTTTGATAATATTTTTATTTAGTTCATTAATGCATTTTGTGTATGAATGGAGTGGTAATAACTTTATTGTAGGATTATTTAGTCCAGTTAATGAAAGTGTTTTTGAACATACTAAAATGGTGATATTACCAACTATTTTATTATTTTTAATTAAAAAACAAGATAATTATGTAACTTTATTTATGAATTTAGGTATTACAATTATAAGTATTATAGTTTTATACTATACATATTCAGGAATACTTGGATATAATATTTTGATTTGTGATATTGTTGTTCTTTTAATAGCTATCATAATTGGAAATTTTGTAAGTTTATTTAACACTTTAACATTTAATCGTAGTTTTTTACTTATTATTTTATTAATTATATTTTATATAGGAATGACAATTAACCCATTTAAAATAAATTTATTTAATGATCCAATAACTAATACTTATGGCATAAATAATTTGTCATAAGTTTTTTCTTGCACAAAACACGTAAAACGTGTAAAATGAATATAGAGTAAACAATAAGTCAATACTAAATAATGGGAGAAGTAGTTATGAAAGAAAAAGGATTCACACTTATAGAATTATTAGCAGTAATAGTAATACTAGCAGTCATAGCTTTAATCGCAACACCAATGATAATGGGTGTAATAGATGAAGCAAGAGAGGGAGCACTTGAACGAACATTTGATAATATTGAACATGCAGCAGAGTTATATTTCTTTAATAAATATGAAGGTAAACTAGAACAAGATCCAATGATTATACCAATGTTAGAACTAAAAGATATGGTAAAAAATTATAATAGTGATATGGATAGTGAAAGTGTTGTAGTAGAAGAAAAAGGAGATATAATTTCTTTCTATTACACTGGAAGAGATAATAATCCATATAAAACTATAGGAACATTAAAAGATAAAATAGAAGCAGATACAAACCATATAAAAATGAATGTCGTAGTAAATGGTGAAACAGTCAATAAAGTATATGGAACAAAGAGTGAAAAAGATAGTGTCATGAAGAACTATGTATGGTATAGTGGAAACTTATGGCAAGTATTAGAAACAAGTGATAACTATATTAAAATGGTTTTAGCGCATTCTATTACTTCTATTGCTTATGGTTCTACAAGTGATTGGAATACAAGTTGGGTAAGAAAGTGGTTAAATGATACGGGTGAAGAATATAGTGGCATCTTTTATAATGGTTTAGATAGACAAGATATTATCTTAGATGGTAATTTTTGTTTGGATGAAGTAGAAGTAACAACTGAATTAAAGACAAATAATGCTTATGTTGTAACAGTCCCAACAAGTTCAACAAAGATAACAAGTTGTAGTAATGTAGCTACCGATAAAATAGGATTGTTAACATTTGAAGATTATGTGTATGCTAATACAGGAAATAGTGCAACGTACACAGGTGGAAGTTTCTTAGATGAAGATGAACTAATGTGGACAATGACTAAGTATACAAAAAATAGTACCTATCCAACAACATTAGTATGGACCCAATTTTATGATAATTTAGATAGTAAAAGCGGAAATTTAATGGTAGATACAGGTGGAACAGTAAACAGTGTCACTAAAAGTTCAACGTTTAGAACAAATACCTATGGTTTAGGAGTAAGACCAGTAATATACATCAAGAGTGATGTAAATGTGCGAGATGGAAATGGAACAAAGAAAGATCCATTTATCCTAAGTGTAAATCAAGAATATACTAAAGACACAGCCTTAAATCAAGTAACAATAGGGGAATATATTTACTTAGATGAGGGAAATGCACCAAGTGGAAATCATGCAAGTGCAATTGTTAATGGCTATGGAATAACTTATAATAAAAATAAAGTGCAATATAGAGTAATAGATATTTTAAATGATGGAAACATTAAAGTAGAACGTGCTGATATACTAAGAGAATTAGATAGTAATGTATCAATAAGAAATAACATATTTGTACCATTCTATTATAAATGGGATAGTAGTAGTACAAGTAATACATGTGGTTGTGAAAATGGAACTGGAAGTACATGTTATTGGAATTGTAATAATCATAATTATTTTCAACCAACTAGTGGAAGTGGAAGTTATGCATATACAGAAGGCGAAAATTTAGGATATTACTTAAATAATGCAAGTAATGGATATTATAATTGGTTAAGTGATACAACAAAAAGTTATATTAAAGAATATAATTGGAATTTACCTGTAACCGCCCATGGAAATGATTATAGTGATATGTATAGATATACAACAGAAGGAAATTATCCAAGTAGAAAAAATGATGGAAGTGTTACAGCTAAGATAGGTTTACCTACTTATGGTGAAAGATATAGTGGCAATGATTTAAATATAGCATACTGGTATATTAATCGTTGGTACGGCTCTTCTTCCAGTGTGGGCCATGTCCACGACTACGGCGGGCTTGCGAACGGCAGCAGCGCTAGCTACACCTGGAGTGGGGTCCGCCCAGTTATAATTCTTAACTCTAATATCGTTATAACATCAGGGGATGGGACTATGAGTAATCCATATAGTATTAGTAATTAAAATAAAAGATTTTTATCTTTTATTTTTTTGTGAAAGTTTTGTGAAATTAGTTGACAATAGTTTATAAGAAAACTATAATGTCATAGTGATAGTTTTGGAGAAAACTATTTCGAGGTGACTTTTATGGATAAAAAAACTTTAGGAAAATTATTATATTTGGCTAAAAAATCAAGAAATGATTTTGAAAGAGTGTTGGAAGATAAAGCTAGAGAGTGTGGCATTACTAAGCCTGAAGCTGATGTTCTTTTATTTTTTAGTAATAATAAAGAGTTTGATAATGCTAAGGATGCAGTTATATATCGTGGTTTTTCTAAATCTTATGTATCACAGGCTTTGAAGGAATTAGAACAAAAGAATTATATAACGATTAAAGTTGATGAAACGGATAAGCGATATCAACATATTATAATTAATGAATGTGCTTCCTCTATTGTTTCTAAATTACATGATGTTCAAAAAAAGCATATGACATTTTTAAAAAGAAATATTGATCCTGATGATTTTAAGATATTTATGAAAGTTATGAATCAAATAGTTGATAATATGTTAGAAGGGAATGAAAAAGATGTTTAAATTATTTAAAAATTTTAATAAAAAAGATATTATGGCAATTATTATGTGTTTAGTTTTAATTGTCTTTCAAGTTTGGTTGGATTTACGTATTCCAGAATATATGTCTAGTATAACAAGGCTTGTTCAAACAGAAGGAAGTAGTATGAATGATATTTTACTTCAAGGTTTTTATATGTTATCTTGTGCGGCTGCTTCTTTATTTTCTGCAGCTATTGTTGGTTATTTAGCTAGTGGTATTTCTGCTAATTTTTCAATGAATATTCGTAGTAAAATTTTTAATAAAGTAGGAAATTTTGGTATGCAAGAGATTAAAAGTTTTTCTACTAGTAGTCTTATTACACGTACAACTAACGATGTTACACAAGTAGAAATGCTTATTTCTATGGGCTTACAAATGCTTATTAAAGCCCCAATTATGGCTGTTTGGGCTATTTTAAAGATTCTTAATAAGAGTTGGCAATGGAGTATTTTAACAGGGATTTTCGTTATTATTTTGCTTGTAGTTATTTCAACTATCATGTTAATCGTAATTCCACGTTTTGAAATAGTTCAAAAATTAATAGATAAAATAAATAGTGTTACACGTGAAAATTTAACTGGTATTCGTGTTATTCGTGCTTTTAATGCCGAAGGTTATCAAAGTGAAAGATTTGAAGAAGTTAATAATAATTTAACTAAAACGCAATTATTTAATCAAAGATGTTTTGCTTTATTAAATCCGGTTATGATGTTTATTATGCATGGTTTAAATTTAGGAATTTATTTAATAGGTGCAATATTAATTGAAAAGGCTATGATGATGGATAAAATAACATTATTTAGTGATATGGTTGTTTTCTCTAGTTATGGTATGCAAGTAATTTTATCATTTTTAATGTTGGCTATGATATTTATGATGTGGCCACGTGCTGAAGTAAGTGCGAAACGTATTAATGAAGTATTAGAAGCAGAAGTTAGTATTAAAGATGGTAAATATACTGGTAAAAATAAAAAAGAAGTTGGAACAGTTGAGTTTAAAAATGTTTCATTTAAATATCCTGATGCTGATGATTATTTACTTAAAAATATATCATTTAAAGTTAATAAAGGTGAAACTATTGCTTTTATTGGTTCAACAGGCAGTGGTAAATCAACTTTGATTAATTTAGTACCTCGTTTTTACGATGTTACTGATGGGGAAGTTTTAGTTGATGGTGTTAATGTAAAAGATTATCAAAGTGAAGCATTACATAATATTATTGGTTATGTTCCACAAAAAGCATTCATGTTTACCGGAACAGTTACTTCTAATGTTAAGTATGGTTCTAATGGAAAAGAAATTACTTTAGATAAAGTAAAAGAAGCTATAGAGGTTGCTCAAGCTACTGATTTTGTTAGTAAAATGGATGGTACTTATGATGCGCATATTGCTCGTGGTGGTACTAATGTTTCAGGTGGTCAAAAACAAAGATTATCTATTGCTCGTGCAATTGCTCGTGATCCAGAAATATATATATTTGATGATTCATTTAGTGCTTTAGATTATAAAACAGATTCTGTTTTACGTAAGGAATTAAAGAAATATACAAAGAATGCTACTAATTTAATTGTTGCGCAAAGAATTGGTACAATTATGAACGCTGACAAAATAGTTGTATTAGATAAAGGTGAATGTGTGGGTATGGGAACACATAAAGAATTATTAAATAGTTGTGATGTTTATAAAGAAATTGCTTTATCACAACTTTCAAAGGAGGAATTAGAAAATGCCTAGACCAGGAGGAATGCAAGTAGCACAAAAATCAAAGGATTTTAAAGGCTCTATTAAAAGATTAATTAAAAATTTAAAACCATGGCGTAAACTTTTAGTTCTTTCTTTAGTTTTAGCAATGGTAAGTGCTATATTATCACTTGTTTCACCTAATTATATATCTGATTTAACAGATATTATTACAGAAGGCATAAAGCCTAATATTACAGAAACTACTTTCACAGATATTATGAAAGATCCTAGTATTCCTTTAGAAGATAAACAAGAATTACAAAATATGTTAAGTAGCTTAGAAGAAGATGCTACACAAAATGAAATGTTAGAACTTATGGATGAATTACCATCTAGCATTTACAATAAAATTGAACCTCAAATGAATATGACAAGAATTAAAAATATTGGTATTTTTCTAGGAATTTTATATTTATTAAGTGTTATATTTAGTTATGTTCAACAATTTGCGATGACAACTATTTCCAATTCATTTGCTAAAAGTTTAAGAACAAAAATAAGTAAAAAAATAAATCTATTACCACTTAGTTACTTTGATCATAATGAAATGGGTGATATTTTATCAAGAATAACAAATGATGTTGATACTATTGCTCAAAATTTAAATCAAAGTTTAGCAACTTTAGTAAGTAGTTTAACTTTATTTTTAGGTTCTATTTTAATGATGTTTATTACTAACTGGATTATGGCTATAACTGCAATTATTTCAAGTTTATTAGGGTTTATTTTTATGTCTATAATATTAAATAAATCCCAAAAATATTTTATTAGACGTCAAGAAGAATTGGGTAATTTAAATGGTTATATAGAAGAAGTTTATTCAGGTCATAATGTAGTTAAAGCTTATAATGGTGAAAAGCAAGCTTATGAAGAATTTGATGTTTTAAATAAAAAATTATTTGATTGTAATCGTAAGAGTCAATTTCTATCTGGTTTAATGCAACCATTTATGTCTTTTGTTGGTAATCTGGGTTATGTTGCTGTATGCGTTGTAGGAGCACTACTTACAATGAATAATGTGATTTCATTTGGTGTTATTGTAGCGTTTATGATTTACGTTCGTCTATTTACTAATCCACTTACACAAATTGCACAAGCTACGACATCTTTACAAACTATTGCGGCTGCTAGTGAACGTGTATTTGAATTTTTAGATGAAAAAGAAATGCCTACAGAAGAAGAACAAACTAAACATTTAGATCCAACTAAAGTAAAAGGTAGTATTGAATTTAAAAATGTTAAGTTTGGTTATGATAAGAAAAGAATTATTATCAATGATTTTAGTGCGAAAGCTAATCCAGGAGAAAAGATTGCAATAGTAGGTCCAACAGGTGCTGGTAAGACTACTATGGTAAATCTTCTTATGAAATTTTATGATATAAATAGTGGAGATATTTTAATTGATGGTGTTTCTACTAAAAAATTGACACGTCAAAATGTTCATGATTTGTTTGTTATGGTATTACAAGATACATGGTTATTTGAAGGAACAGTTAGAGATAATTTAAAATTCAATAAGAAAAATGTTACTGATGAACAAATATGGGAAGCATGTCGTGTAGTTGGTGTAGACCATTTTATTAAGACTTTACCTGGTGGTTTAGATGCTGTAATTGGTGAAAATGATGGTATAAGTCAAGGTCAAAAACAATTATTAACTATTGCTCGCGGTATGATTGAAGATTCACCTTTCCTAATTTTAGATGAAGCAACTAGTAATGTTGATACAAGAACAGAAGAATTAGTTCAAAAAGCTATGGATAAATTAACAGAAGGTAGAACTTCGTTTATTATTGCGCATCGTTTATCAACAATTAAAAATGCTGATATGATTCTAGTTATGAAAGATGGAAATATTATTGAACAAGGAAATCATGATACGCTAATGGCTAAAAAAGGTTTTTATGCTGATTTATATAATTCCCAATTTAAAAAAGATATTTAAAAGCAACATTTGTTGCTTTTTTCTTTTGATTGACGAATATAATAGTTAATGATAATATATAATTAGGAGGTAGTAGTATGGAAATATTTACAATTTTAATTATTGTTATTGTTGTTATTTGTTTGTCATCTATAAAACAAATTAATGAATATGAAAGAGGTGTGTTATTTACTTTTGGTAAGTTTTCTAAGATTTTAAATCCGGGATGGACAATTGTTTTACCGGTTATTCAATTCTATAAAAAATTAGATATTCGTACCAAAGCAGTTGATGTACCTGAACAAGAAGCAATTACGAAAGATAATGTTTCAATTAAAATCAATGCAGTAGTATATTACAAGGTATTTGATGCTGGTAAAGCTATTTGCGAAGTAGAAGATTTTTACTATGCTGTTGGTCAATTAGCTCAAACAACAATGCGTAATATTGTAGGTGCTGTTACTCTTGATGAATTATTAACAGAAAGAGAAAAGATATCTACTAATATTTGTGATGTTATTGATAAAGCAACAGATCCATGGGGAATAAAAGTTGAAAATGTTGAACTTAAAGATGTAGCACTTCCTGAAGAAATGAAACGTGTTATAGCAAAAGTTGCTGAAGCTGAACGTGAAAAAGCAGCTGTTATAACTAAGGCCGCTGGTGAAGTAGAAGCAGCAGAAAATTTAAGTAAAGCCGCTAATATGATGGGAACAACACCAGGAGCACTTCATTTAAGAACACTTGCTACTTTAAATGATTTGAGTAGTGATCAATCAAACACAGTTGTTTTTGCTATTCCAATTGAAGTATTAAGAGCGCTTGAAGGAATTACAAAGAAATAACAATAAGACCTAATTCTAACTAGAATTAGGTTTTAATTTGGAAAAATTTACTTGCTTGAAAAACAACTATAATTGATATATAATTACATTAGTTTATAGGTGGTTGTATGAAGAAGAAAAATGGTCTTATTAAATATTTAGTGTTATCAATATTAATTATATTTTTATTTATTACGGGTATTAATATTTATTCATACGTATTAAAAAGTAGATTAAAAGAACAAGTAACAAAAACTTTATCAGAAGTATCTGAACAAAATAAAATGGTTGTTGAGAGTCAAATTAGTGAACAAAGAAATTTAGTTCAACAATTAGGAGTCATTTTAGAAACTAAAGATAAATTGATTAGCGATGAAGTTATTGAGATTGTTAAAAATATAAATAATGTTGGTGATTATAAAAATATAGGTATTATTACTCAAGAGAAAACTTTTTATATTTCTAGTGATAATGTTGTTACCATAGAAGAAAAAAATTATTTTGATGAGTTGGAAAACAAAGGTAGTTTAATTATATTAGATAAGGATACTATTAATAATCAAGATAGTATTTTTATAAGTGAACCAGTTACATCAAGAACAGGTGAAAAAGGATGCTTATTTTTTTCATATGACATATATCACTTAGTTTCTAAATTATCTATTCCATCTTTTAATGGCGAAGGATATACATATATTGTTGATAGCAAAGGAAATAAAATTTTAAATTCAAATAACAAAAATAGTTTTACCAATTTTACAAATATTTTTGATGCAATGTTACAAGTAGATAAAATTAATCAATCATCTGTTAATGAACTTAAAAAGGGAATTTCTAATAAAGAAAAAGGAGTATTAACTTTTTTTAATAAAGCAGATAAGTATATGTATTATAATCCTCTTAATATTAATGATTGGTATATTTTAACAATTGTTCCTGGTACAACTATTAACAATACTTATAATGAAATTATGACAATCACCCTATATTTATCTATTTTTACAATTAATATTTTAGTTGCTTTATTAATTTTTATAAGCATAACTAATTATGTCAAAAATAAAAAATTATATAATTTAACTTATATTGATAGTGTTACTAAAGGTTATTCAATAAACAAATTTAGAGAAAAAGTTTTAAAAAGAGCAGAGTCACATAAAAAGAAGGCTATTATTGCTCTCGATATCAATAATTTTAAATTAGTAAATAATTTATTTGGACATGAACAAAGTAATAAAATATTAAAGATGATATTTGATGTTATAAATAAAGAATGTTCTACTCATGGCTTTGTTACACGTAAAATTGCTGATCACTTTTTTATATATTATGAGTATGGTAATGAAGATAAATTAATTAACTTTATAGAAAAAATATATAACGATATTTGTACTTTACGTATTTTAAATAGTGATTATGTATTAGTACCAAGTATGGGTGTTTATACTTTTACAAAAATAGATGAAAGTATTGAAGAAATTGAGAACAAAGTTCTGGTTGCTTGGAAAAATATAAAAAATGATAATTATACTTACTATAATTTCTTTGATAATAATGTTTTAAATACAATGGTTGATAATAAGAAAATTTTAGACAAATTGATAAATGGTGTTTTAGAAGATAGATTAGAAATACATTATCAACCTAAATATAATGCAATATCTAAAAAAGTAGTAGGAGCAGAGGCTTTACTTAGATTTAAAGATAGCGATGGAACAATGATTTCACCAGCTAAGTTTATACCAATAGCTGAAGAATCAGGCTTTATTACTGTTTTAGATGATTATGTTTTCAAAAAAGTATGTAGTGATATTGCTTATATGAAACAAAATAATATTGAAGTAGTTCCTATTTCTGTTAACTTATCAAGAAAAAAACTAGAAGAAGGGCATTTTGCTACAGATTATATTAAAATCATGCATACTAATAATGTTCAAATTAATGAACTAGAATTAGAAATGACCGAAGGTGTTATTTTAGCAGATGATAAAGCTATAAAAAGATCTGTTAAAGAATTGAAAAAACATGGATTTAATATTTTGGTTGATGATTTTGGAACAGGTTATTCATCTATCTCTACTTTAAAAGATATGGATATTGATGAAGTTAAAATTGATAAAAGTTTTATTAATGATAATAGTGAAAAAGGTAGAGAAATAATTAAATATGTTCTTAATTTAGCAAGTGCTCTTCATGTTAAAACAACGGCTGAAGGCGTAGAAACAGAAGAACAATATACTATGTTAAAAAAACTTAAATGTGATACTATTCAAGGCTTTTATTTTTCTAAAGTTATTACTTTAAAAGAATTTATGGAAATATTAGAAAATAAATAAGCAAAAAATCAACTATAATAACAAAGTTGATTTTTTCTTGATTTTGTAAAAAAATAATTATGTGATATAATAACGACAATTTCAAAGAGGGGGATTATTATGATAGAAAGATATGTTGATAGTTTAACAGGCATTAATAATGAAAATTATTTAAGATTAACTTATCAAGATTATTTAAGTGAAAATCCAAATTCTAATTTTATTATGTTAGATTTTCAAAAATTTAAAGATATAAATGATACTTTTGGTCATAATGTTGGTGATGAATATTTAAAAACTTTTGCCACTATTTTGAAAACTAATTTTTTTGATTCTATAGTCGTTCGTTTGCATGGTGATGAGTTTGCTGTTTTAACTAAATGTGCTATTGAAGAAATTAATAAACGTTTTGATTTATGTGATAAAAAGATTCAATTAGCAGTTCAAGAAGGAAGAATACCTAGATTATTTGCTTATAATGCTGGTAGTTGTAAAGCCGAACATGGTATTAATATTACTAAAGAAAAAGCAGATTATATGATGTATCATGCGAAAAAAAATAAAGAAAGATTTCAACCTTTTGCTAAAGAAGTATGGGCTTATAAAACAGCACAAGATGATTTTTTAAACAAAGTTGATGATTGTTTAAAAGAAAATTCTTTTACTTATACTTCTAGAAGATTATATGATATAAATGGTAAAGAAAAAAATATTATTCAAGTTTATACTAAAGATTGTGATGGTAGCTCTATATTTGGAAATGAAGGATATGAATTATTAAGAAAAAACGCTAAGTTATTACAAATAGATATTCATAATATTCAAAATATCATTGAAAACTATGATTATATTAAAGATAATATTGTTATTAATATCGATTTTACTTCTTTATTATCTAATGATTCATTAATTGAATATTTAAAACTTATTAAAGAAGTTCGCAATATTGATTTAGAAAAAATTGTTTTTAGTATTGATATTGCTGGTTTAGAATATAACTCATATAATTCTTTAATTAAAAGTGTTAATGCTTTAAAAGATTTAAATTTAAAAGTTCGTTTAGAAAAATATGACAGTAAAATAGGTGACGTTGTTTGGGAAGAATGTCATGTTGATTATATTAAAGTTGCTAATAATTATTGGAAGAAAGCTATGCATAATCCTAAACTTGCTTTCTCATTAAAATATAAGATGGATATGATTAATAATTATAGTGATAAAACAACGGCTATTTTTGAAGCAATTGAAAATAAAGAAGAAATAGAATTTTTAAAATCTATTGCTCCAGAAGATACTTTATTTAGTGGTAATTATTACTCTGGAGAAAAAGTATTGAAATTGAAAAAATAGGATAACTTTTTAATTGAAATATATTATATGTATGTAAAAATATTGAAAATAAAAACATATACTTAGATGGGTGAGTATATGTTTTTTAAAAATATACATATCAAAATTAAATTAATTACATTATTGTTTTTTGTTTTATTTTTAATTATTACTATTAGAGTATTTTACATTCAAGTTATTAAATATGATTTTTTAAATAAATATGCTTCTAGTTTATGGAGTCGTAATTTACCTATCGAAGGTAATAGAGGTATTATTTATGATCGTAATGGGGTAGTTCTAGCTGATAATATAACTACATCATCATTAGTTTTTATTCCAAATCAAATAGAAGATAAAGAGTATGCTGCTACTAAAATAAGTGAAATATTAGGTGTTAGTTATGAAGATATGTATGAGCATATAACTAAAGCTACTTCTATGGAAAGAGTTCATCCTGAAGGAAGAAGATTATCGTATGAGGTGGCAGATAAAATTGCTAGTTTAAATATTAAAGGTGTTTATTTAGTTAAAGAAAGTAAACGTAATTATCCATTTGATACTTTACTTTCTCATACTTTAGGTTTTGTCGGTATTGATAATCAAGGACTTAGTGGATTAGAACTTATTTATAATAAATATTTGACTGGTGAATATGGGGCAATTAAATATTATAGTGATGCGAAAGGAAATAGATTAGAATTAACTGAAGAATATGTTAAACCACAAGATGGTGTTAATATTACTTTAACAATTAATTATGAAATTCAAGAAGCCTTAGAACGAGAACTTGATAATGCCGTTTTAAAATATAATCCTGATCAAGCACTAGGAATAGCTATGAATCCTAAGACAGGGGAGATACTTGCAATTGCGAGTCGTCCTACTTATTCGCCTAGCAATTATCAAGATTATACGATTGAAGAGATCAATCGTAATTTACCAATATGGATGACATATGAACCTGGTAGTACTTTTAAGATAATTACACTATCAGCTTCATTAGAGGAAAAAATAGTTGATTTATACAACGATAAATATTTTGATAGTGGTAGTGTTACAGTAGAAGGAGCTAATTTACATTGTTGGAAGCATGGTGGACATGGAGAACAAACTTATTTGGAAGTAGTAGAAAACTCATGCAATCCAGGTTTTGTTAATTTGGGTTTAAAATTAGGAAAAGAAAAGTTATTTTCTTATATTGAAAAATTTGGCTTTGGTCAAAAAACTGGTGTTGATTTAAATGGGGAAGCAAGTGGTATTATGTTTGATGTTGATCAAATTGGTGATTTGGAACTTGCCACAACGGCCTTTGGTCAGGGAGTGAGTGTAACGCCTATTCAACTTTCTGTCTTATAAATGATACCTATAAATTTACTAGGGGAATAAGCAGTATTTATACTAAAAAATATGAGATAGAATATGAATATAAGTGTTTGATAAATATATAAGTATAATGCACAGAATTGTGCTTTTTTCATGGTATAATAAGTAATTAAGTGGTGGTGAGTGTATGACATATTTTTCAGATTATAGGTTTAAAGAGAATATTAGAAAATATAATATAGAAGATAAAGATGAAATTATTTTTGATTTGCAAAATATTGACCATTCATTTACTGGAAGAGTTGATGCCAATATAGCTAATACTTTTATTTTAGAAGCATCTCAAATGCTTGTAAATTCAATAGCTATTTTTGAAATGGGATATTTTGATGCGGCATATTACTGTCTAAGAGAATCTATAGAAATAGCCACTTTAATGGCATATTTTGTCGATTTAGATGAAACAAGAAAAGAACAAGAATATTTAAAATGGAAAGTTCCAACTAACAGATTTAGTATGCAAAAAGAAATGATTAGAATATTAAATGAAAAAGGCGAAGTCATAAAAGATATGAAATTTAATATGAATAATTTTTTTGAGAGAATGAATAATATTTCAAATGAACTAAATAAATATGTACATAAACAAGGCTTAAACAATTTATATGTATCTAAAAATCATCCGCTTTCTTTAGGAAATAATCCAGAATTTAAGGATAAAAAAACAATTGAGATTTTCAAATATTATTTAAAACAATGTATTGGAATAGTTGCTATTATGCGTTTGTCAATAGATCCATTTCCTATTTTATTAACAGATAAAGAAATTTATAATAGAACAAACGATATCATTATGGAACCGTATTCTCAAGATTTTATAAATAAATATTTAATGGTTGATGACATAGAAGCATATAAAACAACAAATTTTTATAAAGAACATTATAATGACATTATGAGAATGCCATTAAAGAGTAATTGTGTTACGGATATTATTAAGTCACATTATATTGATTTGAATGAAAGAGAGCAAATTTTAAGTGAAATAGAAATTCTTTCTTTTCCATTTAATATAGTAGCACTTTTAGCAATAAAAATAAAAGATAGTGTCAAAATTCATACTTATGGTGGTTTTTATACTTTTTTTACATCAAATCCTTCAAATAGAAGTAAGTTAGAATTTAGCAGTCGCGATTTTATGGAATTTAAGAATAATGATTTTAATAAAAAATATTATGAGGTTTTTATTAGTACAGTAAAAGTTAAAGATGAATTATTTTATATAGAACATAATAATAAGTTTTGTGATGATGATATAAATTATGTAAAGGAATTAGTTAATGAGTTAAATAAAATTTACAACAATTAAAAAAAACTTTTTCGTTAACACTTAAATGTGATATAATTTAAGTGTGAAAGGAAATGGTAATATGGAATATGAAAATAAAATTTTAAATTTATTTAAAAATGGATATCTAACTACTAAAGATGTTAATGATAATAATATCCCTAGATTTTATTTGACTAAACTTATTAAAGAAAACAAAATAGAAAGAGTAAGTCGAGGAGTATATATTAAGAAAAATGAATTAATTGATGAATTTGTAATTTTACAAAGTAAAAGTAAATATGCTATTTATTCTAATATGACAGCACTTTATTTACATGGCTTTTCTAATAGAATTCCTATTAAATATGACATTACAGTTAAAAGCGGATATAAAGGATCACTTCAGACTAAAGATAATGTAAATTTATTTTATACGAAAAAAGAATTATTAAATTTAGGTGTAATAGATTACAAACTAGATTCTGGTAATATTATTAGAGTTTATGATTTAGATAAAACTATTTGTGATATTATTAAAAATAAAAAGAAATTAGATTCAGAATTATTTAATAAAGCTATTAGAGAATATTTTTATAGTAAAAAGAAAAATAC
>CALVQV010000013.1 GCA_944358325.1 uncultured Bacilli bacterium | reverse complement strand
TCATTATATTTCAAAAATATAATAACACATGGGTTAAAATCTGTATCATAAGTTTTACTATTTTTACTTATAAAATATAATAAATAAAAATAGTTAATGTAAGTAAAATAACACTTACATTAACTATTATACGAGGAGGGATAAAATGAAAGAAAAAATTGATAGTATTAGAGAAAAATTATTAAGTGAATTAGAAGAAATAAACGACTTAAAATCTTTAAATGATTTAAAAGTTTTATATATGGGTAAAAAAGGTCCAATTAGTGAATTATCTAGTATGATGGGTAGTTTATCTATTGAAGAAAAAAAAGAATTTGGTAAAGCCTTAAATGATTTAAAAAATGAAGTTAATAATTTATTAGATACTAAGAAGAATACTTTAGAAGAAGCTGAATTAAATAAAAGATTAGAAAATGAAAAGATTGATATAACATTACCTAGTACTAAATTACATGTAGGTGGTGTACATCCTATTACTAAAGTTATTGATGAAGTAGAAGAATTATTTATTTCAATGGGATATGATGTTGTTGAAGGGCCAGAAATTGAACAAGATTTATATAATTTTGAAAAATTAAATTTACCTAAAGGTCATCCAGCACGTGATAGTCAAGATAGTTTTTATATAACTGAAGAAATGTTATTGCGTACTCAAACTTCATCAGTTCAAGCGCGTACTATGGAAGCTAATAAGGAAAAAACACCAATTCGTATGATATGTCCTGGTAAAACATATCGTCGTGATAATGATGATGCAACACATTCACATCAATTTCACCAAATTGAAGGTTTAGTAATTGATGAAAATATTTCTTTAGCTGATTTAAAAGGCACTTTAGAAATATTTGCGAAAAAAATGTTTGGTGAAGATCGTGTTATTCGTTTTCGTCCAAGTTTCTTCCCATTTACTGAACCATCTATTGAAGTAGATGTTACATGTTTTAAATGTGGTGGTGTTGGTTGTCCATTATGTAAAGGAACAGGATGGATTGAAATATTAGGTGCTGGTATGGTACATCCTAATGTTTTAAGAGATAATGGCTATGATCCAGAAAAATATACCGGTTTTGCTTTTGGAATTGGACCAGAACGTGTTGCGATGCTTAAATATGGTATAAATGATATTCGTAATTTCTATACAAACGATGTTCGTTTCTTAAATGATTTTAATCGTGTTATCGGAGGTGATAATGATGCGTCTAAGTAAAAGTTTTGTAAGTGAATATATTGATATTAAAGATATTGATTATAAAGAATTAGCTGAAAAAATGGTTTTTGCTGGTAATGAATATGAAAGTATTGATGCTATTAGTAATGCGACAGGATTAGTTGTAGGTTATGTTAAATCTTGTAAAATGCATCCTGATAGTAAAAAACTTCATATTTGTGAAGTTGATTTAGGTGATAGTGTTGAACAAATTATTTGTGGTGCACCTAATGTTGGTGAAGGGCAAAAAGTAATTGTTGCGAAAGTAGGAGCTAAATTACCTGGCGATATAGTAATTAAAAAAGCTAAACTTGCTGGTATGGATTCTAATGGTATGATTTGCTCTTTAGCAGAACTTGGAATTGAAAGTAAATACTTAAGTGAAGAAGATAAAGCTGGAATTCATGTTTTAGGTGATGATGCAGTTATTGGTAGTGATGCTCTTAATTATTTAGGATATGATGATTTAGCTATCGATTTTGAATTAACAAGTAATCGTGCTGATTTATTAAGTGTTTTAGGTATGGCTTATGAATTAGGCGCAATTTATGATAAAGAAGTAAAATTACCAGAAAATAAATGTGAAGAATTAAAAGAAGATATTAATGATCTATATAAAATTGATGTTAAAACTGATAATTGTTCTATTTATTTAGGAAAATTAGTTCGTGAGGTTGAAATAAAAGAAAGTCCTAAATGGATGAAAGCTAGACTTATGGCTAGTGGTATTAGACCAATTAACAATGTTGTTGATATTAGTAATTATGTTATGCTTGAATATGGTCAACCACTGCATTTCTTTGATGCTGATAAATTAGGTAATAAAGTAATTGTTCGAATGGCAGAAAATGATGAAGAAATAACTACTTTAGATGGAATTAAGCGCAAATTAAAAGATACAGATATTGTTATTGCTAATGATAAAGAAGCAGTAGCTTTAGCTGGTGTTATGGGTGGTTTATCAACTGAAGTAGAAAATGATACTAAAAATATTTTTGTTGAATCAGCAATATTCAATCCATATAATATTCGCTATACTTCTAAAAATATTTTAAAAAGTGAAGCAAGTAGTCGTTATGAAAAAGGAATAGATCCAAATCGTACAATTGAAGCTTTAAATCGTGCATGTTACCTATTAAATAAATATGCTAGTGGTAAAGTATTAAGTGGGGTTTTAACTCATGATAAAGCTAATCATGATTCTAAAAAAATCGATATTACTTTAGATAAGATTAATCAAGTATTAGGTATGATTCTTACATCTAATGAAGTAGAAGATGTATTTAGAAGACTAGGTTTTACAACAAAAGTAAAAGATGATAATTTTGAAGTGTGTGTACCTACAAGAAGATTAGATATAAACATTAAAGAAGATTTAATTGAAGAAGTAGGACGTATTTATGGCTATGAACACTTAAAAGGTCATATGCCAGTTATTTCTGTTAAACGTGGTAATATATCTAATAAAGAACGTATGGTTAATGAATTACGCTATCAACTTAGAGCTTTAGGCTTAAATCAAGTTATCACTTATTCATTAATGAGTCGAGAAGAAGCTAATTTATTTACTTCTAAAGAAACAGAAGATGTTATTCTTTTAGAACCAATGAGCGAAGATAAGAAAGTAATGCGTAAAAGTATTATTCCATCACTATTAAAAGTTTTAGAATATAATCAAGCACGTAAACAAAATGATATTATGATATTTGAAGATGGTAAAACTTATACAAAAGAAAATGGTATTTATTTAGAAGAAAATAAAATTGCTGGCTTACTATGTGGAACATATTTTAAAAATGATTGGCAACAAAAATTTATTAAAGTTGATTTCTATTTAGTAAAAGGTATAATTGAAACAATTTTAAATTATTTAGGTTTAAGTAATCGTTATGACTTTAGAGTAACTAATCTAAAAGATTTACATCCAGGTAGAAGTGCTGAAGTATTAGTTGATAATGAAGTAATTGGTTATCTAGGTCAAGTTCATCCATCATTAAGTAAAAAAGAAGTATATGTTTTTGAACTTAGTGTTGATAAATTATTAACTAAAAAAGTACGTATTATTAAGTTTAAAGAAACACCAAAATATCCAAGTGTTACTAAAGATTTAGCCTTTGTTATGAAAAAAGATATGGAATCTAAAAAAGTTATGGATATAATTAAAAAGACTGGTGGTCGTATTTTAACTAATATTGATGTCTTTGACTTATATGTTGGGGAAAATGTTGCTAGTGATGAAAAATCAATCGCTTATAAATTAACATTCCAAGCACCAGATCGTACTCTTACTGATAATGAAGTATTAGAAGTATTTAATAATATTATTAAAGCAGTAGAGGAAAAGAGTAGTGCTAAACTTAGAAAATAGTGTTAAGTTATCTTAACACTTTTTTATACTAAAAAAGCATATACTTTAATAAAATAGTATGGGTGAGTATATGAGTTTAAGTTCTTTTAGAAATTATTTATTAGAAACTAATTTTTCTATTACTGTGCGTAAAAATAGTGTATCAATTCTAAATTATACAAAGATTGGTACTTTTAGTAGTGAAGAAGTAAATATTTATTATGAGAAAGAACATATTAAGATAAAGGGTAAAAATTTACTTATTAATCGCCTTATGTATGATGAAGTTTTAATTACTGGTGATATCTATAATATTGAGATGGGTGCCTAATGATTAGAATTAAGGTTAATGGTAAGAATACTGAACGTTTTATTAAGAGACTTAATACTCATAATATTGATATTTATAAGTTAGAATATGTAAACATTAATTGTGTTGTTATTACTATTAAAAAAGAGAATTATGAAGAATGTTTAAAACTTAAAAGTATTTATGAGATAGAGTATGTTGATAGCATAGGCTTTTTAAAGCTTAAAAACTTATTTTATAAAAATAAGTTTTTGATTATTTGTTTTATTGTAGGTATTGGTGTTATGTATTTTTTAAGCAATATTATTTTTAGCGTTGAAGTGGTTTATAATGACAGCAAAATTCGTAATCTATTATTAACAGAATTAAAAAAGAATGGTGTTTATCCTCATACGTTTAAGAAAAGTTTTGAAGAATTAGAAGAGATAAAAGCTAATATTATTAGTTCAAATCGTGATACGATTGAGTGGTTAGAAATAGAAGAAGTTGGCACAAAATATATTATTAGGGTAGAAGAAAGAAAAGATAATCCTGATAGTGAAACTATTGAGCCTCGCAATATTATTGCTAAGAAAGATGCACGTATTATGCATATTGATGTCAGCAATGGTGTTATTGTTAAACATAATGGAGAATATGTTAAAACAGGTGATATTATAGTTAGTGGTAGTGTTATGCTTAATGATACTTTAAAAAATTACGTTGCTAGTACTGGTAAAGTATATGGAGAAGTATGGTATCAAGTTAGTGTTAGTTATCCACTTTATTATCATGAAGAAAAAGAAACAAAGAATAAAAATAATACTTTAGTCTTAACTTTATTTAATAAAAGAATAGAATTATTTTCTAAATTTAAAGAAAAAAAGATTGATGAAAAGATTTTATTACAAAGTTATTTATTACCAATTAAATTGAGTTATGAGAAACAAAAAGAAGTAGAAATTATTGAACAAATTTATACTCCAGAAGAAGCATTAGAAAAAGCATTAGAATTAAGTCGTAATAAAATAAATGCCAAATTAAGTGAAGGAGAATATATAATTAGTGAAAAGTATTTGAGTTATTCCGAAAAAGATAGTAAGATAGAAGTAGAAGTATTTTATAGTATTTGTGAAGAAATAGGAGAGTATCAAAATATCATAGTTGAGGGAGAATAATATGTTTGACAAAACCATAATCAATATTTTTTCTAATATTTGGCCGATGTTAGTTATTGTAATAACAATTATTGTATCAATTAGAGTGACATATATTTTAATTAATAAAACTAATTTTATCTTATATCGTGATTTATTAATTTTAATGTTTATTATTTATGTTATGTGTTTATTCTATGTTGTTACTTTTCAAGATGTCAGTTGGTCATCAAGTAATTTTATTCCATTTAAAGAAATGCTTAGATATCGTTTAGGAAGTTATATGTTTTTTAAAAATATTATCGGTAATATGCTTATGTTTATACCTTATGGTTTTTTTGTTAGTTGGATTTTAAAAAACAAAAATTTATTTATTACTTTATTACTTTCTTTTATTGCAAGTCTTTCAATTGAATCTACTCAATTACTTATTGGCAGAGTTTTTGATGTTGATGATATTTTATTAAATGTAATAGGTGGAATAATTGGCTTTTTCTTATATTATGGAATAAATAAAGTACGTGTATATTTACCACCAATATTGAAAAAAACACTCATTTATAATATAATTGTTGTAGTTGTTTTTGGCTTGATAGTCATATATACTTTAACAATAATTATGAATGGAGTTTAGTATGAATAAGATTGGTTATTTTAATGAAACAGAAGAAGACGTTTTAGAATTTAAAGAAGTAAAAAAAGTTATTAAAAAAGCAATTGAGATGGAAGAACTGGATAATTTAGAATTTAATATTATTTTAGTTGATAATGATTATATCCATGAATTAAATAAAAATTATCGTGGTATTGATAGACCAACGGATGTTATAACATTTGCACTAGAAGATTATGAAGATTTTAAAGATATTGATACTAGAGTATTAGGTGATGTATATATTTCAATTGATAAAGCACGTAGTCAAGCAATAGAATATGGTCATTCTTTAAAGCGTGAGTTATGTTTTTTAGCAGTTCATGGTTTTTTACATTTATTAGGCTATGATCATATGAAAAAAGAAGATGAAGAAGTTATGTTTCATCGTCAGGAGTTGATATTAGATGCATGTGAGATTAAAAAAGACTAGTATAAGAGAAGTTTTATATGGTTTATTTAACACTTTTAAAACAGAATTTAGCATGCGCTTAATTTTTTGTTGCTGGATATTTATGAGTGCAGCCATGTATATATTTAATTTTAATTATTTTGAAATAGCTATTACTATTATGTTATTAGGTCTAATTACAGCAACCGAATTAATTAATACTAGCCTAGAAGCAGTTGTTGACTTGGTTTCACCTAATATCCATCCTGTTGCGAAAGTGGCTAAAGATACTGCTAGTGCAGCAACAGCTATTTTCTCAACAATATCTTTTATATCATTCAGTTTAATTACTATAAATAAATTAATGGAAGTAGGTCTTATATGAATCGTGATGAATTAAAGAAAAAGGGAATCATTCGTTTTTTTAGAAGTTTTAAATATTCAATGGAAGGTTTAATCTATGCTTTTACCCATGAACAAAATATGTTTGTTCATATTGTTATAGGAACATTGATTGTTATATTAGGAATGGTATTAAAATTAAATTTATATGAATGGTTGTTAATAGGAATTGTTATAGGCTTAGTAGTTGCAACAGAACTTATCAATACAAGTATCGAAGCTGTAGTTGATCTTGCGTGCCCTAAAATCCATCCTTTAGCTAAAATAGCTAAAGATACAGCAGCAGCTAGTGTTTTTGTATTTGCTTGTACAGCTGTTGTTGTAGGTTTATTTATATTTATTCCCAACTTATTAGAAATATTGGAGGTATTATGAGACAAGAATTAGAAAGATTATTAGAGCGTTCCTATAGCCCATATTCAAATTTTAAAGTTGCTGCTATGGTTACAATGAAAGATGGTAAAAACTTTTATGGTGTTAATATTGAAAATGCTAGTTATGGAGCCACTGTTTGTGCTGAACGTGTAGCAATTTTTAATGCCATTTTAGCTGGCTATAAAAAGGGAGATTTTAAAAGATTAGTTGTTATGACACCAACGGATAAATATACATTTCCCTGTTTTATATGTCGTCAAGTAATTTGTGAATTTTTTGATTTAGATAGTGAACTAGTTTTAATGAATAATATAGGTGAAAGAAATTATTATATGTCTGATATTATTACGCATCTATTTAGTGTTGAGGATTTAAAATGAAAAGTGGTTTTGTAGGAATTATAGGAAGAGCTAATGTTGGAAAAAGTTCTTTGCTTAATTCCATTTTAGAACGTAAAATCGCAATTGTAAGTAATAAAAGTCAGACAACAAGAAATACCATTCAAGGTATTTATCATGAAGATGATACACAAATTGTTTTTGTTGATACACCTGGTATTCATAAACCTACACACAAAATGGGACGTGAATTAAATAGGCAAGCTTATTATAGTATCGATGATGTTGATGTTATTATGTTTGTTGTTGATGGTAGTACCAATTTAGGTGGCGGTGACAAATATGTTTTAGAAAAACTAAAAGATGTTACTAAGCCAGTCATCTTAGTTATCAATCAAATAGATAAGCTAAATAAGGAACAAATTTTTAATAAAATAAATGAGTATAAGGATTTATATCCTTTTAGTGATATTGTTCCTGTATCAGCTTTAAAACATAAAAATATTGATACTTTAATTAAAGTTTTAAAAACATATTTAAAAGATAATATTAAGTATTATGGCGATGATGATATTACTAATAAATCTATAGAATTTATGATAACTGAATTAATAAGAGAAAAAGTATTTAATTTAACAGAACAAGAAGTTCCTCATTCTGTAGCTTGTGTTATTGAAAGTGTTGAAATTGGTAAAACATCAAATACTATTAATGCATCTATTATTGTAGATAGAGATTCACTAAAGAAAATTATTATAGGTGCTAATGGTTCAAAAATTAAAGAAATTGGTACCCTTGCTCGTAAAGATATTGAAGAATTAATAAATAAAAAAGTATATCTAGATTTAGTTGTTAAAACTGTTAAAAAATGGCGTGATCGTGAAAAATATTTAGATGAATTTGGTATCATTGAAAAAGAATAAAAAATATAAAAAATAACCACTATAAAATAGGAGGTTATTTTATGACAGAAGAATTATTATGGGCTTTATTTGAACAAACAGGAAAAATTGAATATTATTTAAAATACGTAGAATTAAAAAAGAAGAGGTAGTTATGATTAAAGACATCGAAGGTATTATTTTGGATGAAAGAGCATATGGTGAAACAAGTAAGATAATTAATATTTTAACTAAAGAATATGGAATTATTGGTGTAATAGCTAAAGGTTCTAGAACTTTAAAAAGTGAACTTAGAAGTGTTACTGGGAAACTTACTTATGGTATTTTTCATATGTATTATAAAGAAAATAAACTATCTACTTTAATTAGTGTTGATGTATTAAACACTTTCAAAAATATTAAAAAAGATATTATGAAAATAACTTATTCTTCTTTTATTTTAGATTTAGCCCATCAAGTAGCTAAACAAAATTATCAAACAGATATTTATAATTTACTTATAGCATCTTTAGTTAAAATTGAAGAAAATTTTGATCCTTTAGTAATAACTAATATTTTAGAATTAAAATATTTATGTTGGTTAGGTGTAATACCTATGTTAGATGCTTGTAGTATATGTGGTAATAAAGAAAATATTATAACCATTTCAATTGATAAAGGGGGATACATATGTAGAGAGTGTCATACAAATGAAAAAATAGTTGATACTAAAACAATAAAATTAATTAGAATGTTTTATTATGTAGATATATCTAAAATAACAAAATTAGAAATAAGTAATAAAGTAAAAGAAGAAATAAATGAGTTTTTAGATAATTATTATGATAAGTATACTGGTTTATATTTAAAAACGAAAACTTTATTAAAAGATTTAAATAGAATAGGATAGTATTTATGGAAGAATATAAATTTATAATAATACCTTTAATTGCCTTATTTAGTGCGCAAATAATTAAATTTACGCTTGAATCAATCGAAAAGAAAAAATTTATTTGGGGTAGACTTGTTAATGGTTGTGGTGGTATGCCAAGCAGTCATACATCTTTTGTTTTTGCTCTTGTTGGAACGATTGGCTTTTCAGGTTATGTAACAGAACCTATTTTTGCTATTAGTTTAGTATTTGCCATGGTTGTTGCATATGATGCCATGGGACTTAGAATGGAAAGTGGTAAACAAGCAGAAGCAATAAATATGATGGCTGAAGAATTATTAAAAGGTAATCGTAAAAAAGCATATACACATTTAAAAGAAGAATTAGGTCATAGTCCTTTAGAAGTATTAATGGGAATTATTTATGGATTAACAATTTCTTACATTTTGTTATCATTAATTTGACATTTGCTTAATATAGGTATAAAATATACCTACTATTTGGAGAAAGGAGAGCATTATATGACATTTGGAGAAAATAAAATACAAAATACAAGTGATTTTGTAAAAGTATTTTTAGCAGTAGAACGAGAAAATAATGGAGTAGCTTTTTTCCCGCTTAATTATATGGAGGTTATTGATAATATCATAAAAAATGATAAAGAATCTAAAAAAATGCCTTCATATAGATTAGATATTAATCATTTAGATAAAACAGAAAACGATCAAATTGATTATGATAAATTTATTCTTGAACTTAATAAGATTTTATGTGAAGAAGAAGCAAGAACATATCTTGATTTAAATAATGATAGTATTTTGATTTCTATGCCACAAGAATATGTTCAAAAGACATATAAAGATTATGGTTGGCAAACAGTTATGCAAATGAAAGAATTTGCTAATGATTTTGATAATGAAAGCATTTTAATAAATACAGTTAGTGATAATAAAGTAAAACAATTGACAAAATAATAAAAAAACATTAAAATTAAATTGTATATTTAAAGTGTTGACCTGGGATGGTAAACCAGCGAGCGATTAAAAGAAAGAGATTCTTCTAGAATAAGTAAGGTGGAACCGCGGTATAACCGTCCTTACAAATTCTAGGAGTTTTTTTAATTTAAGGAGGTTTAGTATGGAAAAAATGAATTTAGAAAAATTAGTTAACTATTGTAAACAATATGGCTTTATATTTCAAGGAAGTGAAATATATGGTGGTCTTGCTAATACATGGGATTATGGTCCATTAGGAGCTAGACTAAAAAATAATGTTAAAGATGCATGGCGTAAAAGATTTATTCAAGAAAGAGTAAATGCTTATGAAGTAGATGCTGATATTTTAATGCATCCACGTGTATGGGAAGCAAGTGGACATGTTGCTTCATTTGCTGATCCTCTTACGGATTGTCGTGAATGTAAAACAAGACATAGAGCGGATAATCTAATTAATGACTATACTAATAGTAGTATAGGAGATGCCATGACAAACGAAGAAATGATTAATTATATTAGAGAAAATAAAATACCATGTCCAAAATGTGGTAAATCTAATTTTACAGATATAAGACAATTTAAACTTATGTTTGAAACATATCGTGGTGTAACACAAGATTCTAAAAGTGTTGTTTACCTACGTCCAGAAAATGCTCAAGGTGAATATGTAAATTTCTTAAATGTTCAAAGAAGTATGCGTGCCAAATTACCATTTAGTATTGGTCAAATAGGTAAAGCATTTAGAAATGAAATAACACCAGGTAATTTTACTTTTAGAACAATTGAATTTGAACAAATGGAATATCAAACATTCTGTAAAGAAGGAACAGACACAGAACTTTATGAATTTTTTAAACAATATGGTAAAAAATTCTATATGGATTTAGGAATTCCAGAAGATAAATTAAGATTTCATGATCATGAAAAATTAGCACATTATGCTAAAGCAGCATGCGATATTGAATACTTATTCCCATTTGGTTGGGGAGAAATTAACGGTACTCATAATCGTACTAACTTTGATTTAACACGTCATCAAGAATATAGTGGTGTCGCACAAACTTATTTAGATCCAGAAACTAACGAAAAATATATTCCATATATAATTGAATCAACATATGGTTTAGATAGAACTATATTAGCATTATTGTTTAATGCTTATCATAATGAAACATTAGAAGATGGAACAACTAGAGAAGTATTAAAATTACATCCTTTTCTAGCACCATACAAAGTAAATGTTTTGCCATTAATTAAAAAAGCACATAGTGAAAAAGCAATGGAAATATATGAAATGTTAAGCAAACATTTCATGACTTCTTATGATGAAGCTGGTAATATTGGTAAACGTTATCGTAGAGGTGATGTTATTGGTACACCATTTGCTATAACTATTGATAATGAAACATTAGAAAATAATACAGTTACTTTACGTGATCGAGATACTATGCAACAAATAACATTAAAAGTAGATGAAATAGTTGATTATATAAAAGAAAGAATTGAATTTTAAAAGTTCAATTCTTTTTAGTTTATTTTATTATCTTCTTTATTTTTTTAAACATAAAATAAAATGAAAGGAGAGAAAAAATGAATAATAATAAAGATTGTAAAAATAATTATGATGAAATACATCAAAGAGCATTAGAAAAGATAGCTTGCGACAAACATAAAAGGCCTAGATGCATTGGTATAATTGGTCCTACAGGACCTACAGGACCTGCAGGATCTGGTAGAGGTTCAACAGGACCAACTGGAGCAACAGGAGCAACAGGACCAACAGGAGCAACAGGAGCAACCGGAGCAACAGGACCAACTGGAGCAACAGGACCAACTGGAGCAACTGGAGCAACAGGAGCAACAGGACCAACGGGAGCAACAGGACCAACAGGAGCAACAGGACCAACAGGAGCAACCGGACCAACGGGAGCAACAGGACCAACAGGAGCAACAGGGCCAACGGGAGCAACAGGACCAACAGGAGCAACAGGAGCAACAGGACCAACTGGAGCAACAGGACCAACTGGAGCAACCGGAGCAACAGGACCAACTGGAGCAACGGGACCAACTGGAGCAACAGGACCAACAGGAGCAACAGGAGCAACGGGACCAACAGGAGCAACCGGACCAACGGGACCAACTGGAGCAACCGGAGCAACAGGGCCAACGGGAGCAACAGGACCAACAGGAGCAACAGGGCCAACAGGAGCAACCGGACCAACGGGAGCAACAGGACCAACAGGAGCAACAGGGCCAACGGGAGCAACAGGACCAACAGGAGCAACAGGAGCAACAGGACCAACTGGAGCAACAGGACCAACTGGAGCAACCGGAGCAACAGGACCAACTGGAGCAACGGGACCAACTGGAGCAACAGGACCAACAGGAGCAACAGGAGCAACGGGACCAACAGGAGCAACCGGACCAACGGGACCAACTGGAGCAACCGGAGCAACAGGACCAACTGGAGCAACAGGACCAACAGGACCAACTGGAGCAACAGGACCAACAGGAGCAACAGGAGCAACAGGACCAACTGGAGCAACGGGACCAACTGGAGCAACAGGACCAACAGGAGCAACAGGGCCAACAGGAGCAACCGGACCAACGGGAGCAACAGGACCTGCCAACATTCAAGCTTATGGTGGATTATATAATTCAGCACCTCAAAATTTAGCGGTTCAGTTACAAAATGCTTATTATCCTGTAACTTTTGATAGAACAACACCTTCATCTAATGTAACTTTAGGCGGTAATAAAATAACTATTCAACAACCAGGAAATTATGAAATATATTATAATTTATTAGCTTCTACAAGTTCACCAGCAACACTTAAATCGTCTGTAAGTCGTAATGCTATTAACTTATTACCAACACAAGCTACAGGTTCTATTAATCCAGCGCAAAATACTACTACTAGATTAACTGCTTCTACTATTTTTGCTCTTAATGCAGGTGATATTTTAGAATTAGCTGTTGCAGTTACTTCTGCTGTAAATAATCCAATCACATTAACTATTGCTGAAAACGGTAATGCTTCTTTTATTGTTTTTAAATTATAGAGGTTAGTAATTATGAAAATATGTGTATATACTATTGCTTTAAATGAAGAACAATTCGTTGAAAGATGGATAGAGTCTGCTAAAGATGCTGATGCTTTATATGTTTTAGATACAGGTTCTAGTGATAATACAGTGAATTTGTTAAAGAAATATGGTGTAAACGTTCAAATACAAAAGATTCTGCCATGGCGCTTTGATGTTGCTCGAAATAAAGCTTTAGAAATGATACCAAAAGATTTTGATGTTTGTATTAGTTTAGATATGGATGAAGTATTACTTCCAGACTGGAGAGAAGCTTTAGAACGTGTTTGGCAAAAGGATATTACTACACGTCTAAGATACATATATAATTGGCGTTTAAGCGATGATAATAAGCCGATAGTTAGTTTCTATTGTGATAAGATTCATTCACGTTTTGGATATAAATGGACACATCCTGTACATGAAGTCTTGACAAGACAAGATGATAAAGAAAAATTTGCTTTATCAGATGATGTTATTATTAATCATTATCCAGATAATAATAAATCGCGTGGTTCTTATTTACCATTACTAGAAATGTCAGTTTTAGAAGATCCACAAGACGATAGAAATATGCATTATTTGGGAAGAGAATATATGTATTATGGTAAATGGAAACAGGCAATTGAAACATTAAAAAAGCATTTAAGTCTAGAACGTGCTACATGGAAAGATGAAAGAGCAGCATCAATGCGTTTTATTGGTCGTTGTTATAAAAATTTAGGTAATATAGAAGAGGCATATAGTTGGTTTGATAAAGCGATTAAAGAGGCTCCATATTTACGAGATGGTTATATTGAAAAAGCACTGCTAGACTATGAAAATAAAAATTACATTTCTGTTGTTAAAGAAGTATTAGAGGCTTTAACTATTAATAATAAAAGTAATAGTTATATAAATGAAACTTTTAGTTTTAATGAAACACCATATGATTTATTAAGTATTGCTTTTTATTATCTTGATATGTATGATTTGTCACTATTATTTATTAATAAGGCATTAGAAATTAATCCAAATGATGATAGATTAAAAAACAATAAAAAAATTATTGAAGAAAAAGTCGTATGACTTTTTTCTTTACATTGTTTTTATAAATAAATTGTACAAATATAAGCAAAAATGATATAATTATTAACAGTAATGAGGTGATTTATGAAACAATTCTTTGATGAATTAAAACCGAAAGTAAATAAAATATATAAAAAAAGTAAAAAAGAATTAGTTCGTTATACCAAAAGATTGCATAAAGAATTTAAGAAATATTTAAATACAAATATTTTATTTATGACTTTTGTTATATCTTCATTAATTAATACTAGTATGTTACGCTTTTTTACTGTCAAAAATTATTTTGATATAAGTCCTTTGATTGCTGATTTAGCAGTAATTGTTATTATTGGAGCTTTTGGTTATTTTATTAAACCAAAGCATCAATTTAAGTACTATTTCAGTTGGAGTACTTTAATTGTTTTATTGTGTATTATAAATTCTATGTATTATAAAAATTATTTATCTTATGCTAGTGTTTCGTTACTTGCAACTTCACTTCAATTAATAGGTGTTAGTGATGCAGTTGTAGAAAATATAATGGAATTAAAAGATTTTTCTTTTTTATGGCAAATAGCAGCGATGCTTTTTGTTAATTACACATTAAAAAAACGTGATTATTATGAAAAAGTATCCAAAATTGAAATTGGTAAAGTTCGTGCTCTTAATACTATTGTTGTTGGTCTTATTTTAGTTGGCTTTTTTATTTCAACTTTAAATAGTGTGGATATAAGTAGATTAGGAAAACAATGGAATAGGGAATACATTGTTATGAAATTTGGAATACTAACTTATCAAGCAAATGATATAATTGCTAGTTTAGAACCAAAAATAAGTCCTTTATTTGGTTATGATGATGCCGCTAAAGAATTTAGAGATTATTATGAAGAAAACGAAAGTGTTATTAAAGTAAATGAATATACCAACTATTTAAAAGATAAAAATATAATTGCTATTCATGCAGAAAGTATCCAAAACTTTTTAATAGGTCTTGAATTTAATGGCGTAGAAGTAACGCCAACTTTAAATAAATTAGCTAAAGAAGGTGTATATTTTAGTAATTTTTATGCACAAGATAGTACTGGTACAAGTAGTGATAGTGAATTTACTTTCAATACTGGACTTATGCCAGCAAGTAGTGGTACTGTTTTTATAAGTTATTTTGATCGAGAATATGTGGCAACACCACAGTTATTAAAAAATTTAGGATATTACACATTTAGCATGCATGCTAATAATGGAACTTATTGGAATCGTGAAGAAATGCATAAAAATTTAGGATATGATAAATTTTTCTATTATAAGAAAGATTATGTAATTGATGAGGTAATAGGTTTAGGATTGAGTGATAAATCTTTCTTTAAACAATCAGTACCTAAAATAAGTGAAATTAATGATACTTATGATAAATGGTATGGTTTAATGATTATGCTTACTAATCATACTCCTTTTTCAGATATAGTTGATAAAGGAATTGCTACTTATGATGTTTCTATGCCATATGAAGTTGTAGATCCTGAAACGGGTGAAGTTACAACAGAAATTGCGCCTTATCTTGAAGGAACAAAACTAGGTAATTATATTAAATCTGCACATTATGCTGATGAAGCTTTAGGTGAATTTATAGAACAGTTAGATAGTGAAGGATTACTTGATAATACAGCTATTGTTTTATATGGAGATCATGATGCTAAGTTAAGTCGTAATGAATTTATAAGAATGTATAATTATGATCCAACTACTAAAGGAATTTTAAGTAGTGATGACCCAAATTACATTGATTTTGATGAAATTGATTATGAGTTAAATCGTAAAGTTCCATTCATTATTTGGATGAAAGATGGTAATAAAACACGTGAAGTAACTGAAGTTATGGGAATGTATAACGTTGCTAATACTTTAGGAAATATGTTGGGATTTAAAAATGATTATGCTTTAGGAAGTGATATATTTAGTATTGAACCAGATACTAATTTAGTTGTTTTTCCTAGTGGCAATTGGATAACTAATAAAATGTATTATGATGCAACTAAAGAGACAACTAGACTATTAGTTCAAGATGCTTCAATATCAGTAGAAGAAATTAATGCTAATCAATTAAAAGCTGAAGAAATGCTATCTGTTTCTAATAATATTATTGTCTATGATTTAATTAAAAAATCTAGAGAACAATCAGAATTATTAAATGAATATTTGGAGGAAAACTAATATGAATAAAAAGAAAAAATTAATTTTATTAATATTTGTTGTTTTAGCTATAGTACTAGTTTTAATATTCATTCCTAAGAAAAAAACGAAGAAAGAACAAGAAGTAATCATTGAAGATAAAATTGAAAAATATGATTATACCTTAGATGATAATGAAACAGCTTATTATAAAGAATTGTTTAATGAATTAAAAGAAGTATTGAATGCTGATACGCTTGATGAAGAAGCATACGCTAAATTAATAAGTCAATTATTTATCGCTGATTTCTTTAATTTGGATAACAAATTATCTAATAGTGACATTGGTGGTTTGCAATTTGTTTATAAAGATTATCAAGAAACTTTTTCTAAATTTGCTAAAGATGGAATATATCATATTGTAAAAAGTAATTTATATGGTGATCGTGAACAACAATTACCTATTGTTACAGAAGTAGTAGTAAATAATATAGAACAATCAAATATTACTTACTTAGAAGAAGAAGATTCTAACGGATATATTATTGATCTTAAAATTTTATATCAAGAAGATTTAGGATATCAAACAACTGCAAGCTTGTATTTAGCTCATACTGATAATAAATTAGAAATTATTAAGATGACAAAGTAAATTGTTAATTCAATTTACTTTTTTTATTAAATAATTGACTAATATGTCTATAAATTATAAAATAAATTTGTATTTATTAATTAATAAATACAAGAAAGGAGATATTATGTTAGAATTACAAAATATATCTTTTGAAAGAAATAATAAAAAGATTTTAAATAACATTAATTTAAGATTAGATGAAAATAAATTTTATGTTATAACAGGTCCTAATGGCAGTGGCAAATCGACACTTGCTAAAATAATTATGGGAATAGAAAAACCAGATACTGGGAGAATTATTTTTAATGGAACTGATATAACTAATATAACTATTGATGAAAGAGCTAAGTTGGGAATTGGTTTTGCTTTTCAACAACCAGTACGTTTTAAAGGAATTACCGTTTATGATTTATTAAAAATTGCCACAAAAGAAGAATTAACAAAACAACAAGCATGTTTAATATTATCAAAAGTGGGATTATGTGCGAATGAGTATATAGATAGAGAAGTTAATGGTTCTTTATCTGGTGGTGAATTAAAAAGAATTGAAATTGCTACTGTTTTAGCGTGTCATCCTAAATTAACTATTTTTGATGAACCTGAAGCAGGTATAGATTTATGGAGTTTTCAAAATCTAACTCAAGTGTTTAAACAAATTCAAAAAGAATATAAAGGTATTAATTTAGTAATATCTCATCAAGAACGTATTTTAAATATTGCCGATGAAATTATTTTAATTGAGCAAGGTAATATAACAAAACGAGGAAATAAAAATATGATGTTAGATACTATTTTTACACATGAAGTTTGTAGTAAAGGTGGTGTTGCTTGTGAATAATATTGAAAAAGAGTTAGTAAAAAAAGTTATGGATAATGAATTAACAAATGCTGATGCTTATAACTTAAGAGTTAATGGTGAAAGTGTCGAGAGAAAAAACAATCCCTATATAGATATAATTTCTAAAAAAGATAAGTCTGGAATTGATGTTCATGTTAAAGATAATACTTTATTTGGTATTATTCATATTCCTGTTATTTTAACAGAAAGTGGTTTAACAGAAACAGTTTATAATGATTTTTATATAGGTAAAAATGCTAATGTTATTATTTTAGCAGGTTGTGGTATTCACAATGATGAACATAAAGATAGTGAACATGATGGAGTTCATCGCTTTTTCTTAAGTGAAGGAGCTAAAGTTAAATATGTTGAAAAGCATTATGGTGAAGGTAATGGCGATGGTAAAAAGATATTAAATCCTATTACGGAAGTAGAGATGCAAAAAGGTTCTAGTATGACTATTGACACATTACAAATAAAAGGTGTTGATAATACGTTTAGAAAGACTAAAGCCATACTTGCTAGTAATACAACTTTAGTTATTAATGAAAAAATATTAACAAGTAATAATCAAGAAGCAAAAACAGAATTTGAAGTTATTTTAAATGGTGAAAATGCTAGTACTCATGTAACATCTCGTTCGGTTGCTACAGAAAATTCATATCAAGAATTTAAATCTAATGTTATAGGTAATAATAAGTGTTATGCACATGTAGAATGCGATGCGATTATTAAAGATGAAGGAGTAGTAAAAGCTATTCCTGAAATATGTGCTAATAATATTGATGCTAATCTTATTCATGAAGCAGCTATTGGTAAAATAGCAGGTGAACAATTAACTAAATTAATGACTTTAGGTCTGACAGAAAAAGAAGCAGAAGAAGCAATTATCAATGGTTTCTTAAAATAAAAAATTACGAAAATATCGTAATTTTTTTTATTGATAAATACTGTTTGTCATTTTACTCACCGCAACAAATATATAGGAAATTTTATACCACGTAGCATAATCAACAATACCTGTTTGTGGCAAATTAAATACTTTTTGAAACACTTTGACAGTGTTTTCAGTAACATCATTGAAATATCCTGAAGGGTTTTCAATTACTGGAATACCAGGATAACTACTTCTTATATAATTTAAAGTATTTTGTAGGATATAGACATTTTTACTACAATCACCTTTTTTTAAATTTGTTGTAAAAGCATAAGGATATTCGTCGGTTACTGTACCTTCAGCTATATTAATATTATTACCATAATAATATTTTAGTATTTCTAGATAATTATATCCTTTATCTCCTAATTCTTTTGATCCCCATTGACTAAGATTACCGGGTTCATCTGTTTTACTTTTATAATGAGCTAGTAGGGGTTCTACACGAAATCCTTGACGAATATAATTATCAAATATTTCATCTACTATTTTAGAAATTGGTAGAAAGATGGTACCATTACGTGTATATTTTTGATCATAACTAGTAGTTGAAGTTATTGTAAAATTATATCCTTTACTTGGATACCATTCAGTAAAAATTCGATTTAGAGTAAATGATATGATGGCTAATATATTTGCTTTCAAAGTTTCAGTAGGCCAGGTACTATATATTTCACTGCTAGCGACATTTTTAATATAATCTGTGAAAGGGACGGTATAATTAGAAGCACTAGTGTTAGATGGTATGCCATCATGAACTATAATATTTTCTGGAATAATTACTTTATTTAATACATATGGTGTCTCATCATTAGTATTTTCTGTAGTTGAAGTTATATTATTTGGTGAGGTTGGTTCCCATAGAATATTTGGGGGAATAATAATATTTTCGGAACTATCATTTTCATCAATGGAAGTTAAATAGACATTTTGAATTGAAGTAATATTATCAAAAATTTGTACACCGTCTATTTTTGTCGGTGTAAGTCCAAGAGCTTCTACTACTAATTCATAAGTTTCGTATGGCCTTATTTCATGTTGATCTTCTAAAGAAAAATTTTTATCAACAGTATCTAAAGAAATAAGATTAGTTTGACCATCTTCATTCGTTAATTGTTCATTAAGTAAAACATCATCTTTATATATTTTTATTTTGGCATTTTTTATAGGATTAGCAATTGTATCATTGTAAACATTTACTACTAAATAACCTTTTGCCATAAATCACCTCTAATAAATTATATGTTTTTTATTTAATTGTTGCATATAATTTAATGAGGTGATGATATTTTGCGTGAATTTTATCTACAATTTGGAGATACTGGCGAAAATGTCAAAATATTACAAGAAAAACTTAAAATATTAGGTTTTTATAATGCTTTAATAACTGGTAGTTTTGGAAATTCGACTAAAGAAGGTGTTGAAGCTTTTCAAAAAGAATATAGTTTAGATCAAACAGGAGTAGTTAATGAAGAAATGTGGCGCATGCTATTTGAACTTACCCAAATTGCTACTATTATTACTAATAAGCCAACTTTACAACTAGGATCAAATGGAAGTTATGTAAAAGAATTGCAGATGATGTTAAAAACTCTTTTATATTATACTGGTGATATAAATTCAGTGTTTGATTTTGAAACATTAAATGCTGTTAAACGTTTTCAATTTCATAATAAAATAACAACATCAGGTATTGTTGATGATCAAACATGGACTTTATTAGATGCTTTATTTAATAATTTAAATGAGTGTGCTATAGAAAATGAAGATGAAAATATTTCATCTATTATATATACAGTAGTAAAAGGTGATACACTATATTCAATAGCAAGAAGGTTTAATACAACTGTAGATGCTATAAAAAAATTAAATAATCTAACAAGTAATATTTTGAGTATAGGTCAACAATTAAAAATACCGACAGTTGATAGTGAAGAAGAAATTCCAATTATTTATATAGTTGTAAGTGGCGATACACTATATTCAATAGCAAGAAGATTTAATACAACCGTAGATGCTATAAAAAAATTAAATAATCTAACAAGTAATATTTTAAGTATAGGTCAACAATTAAAAATACCAACAACTGATAGCGAAGAAGAGATTCCAATTATATATACAGTTGTAAGTGGGGATACACTATATTCGATAGCAAGAAGGTTTAATACAACTGTAGATGCTATTAAAAAATTAAATAATCTAACAAGCAATATTTTAAGTATAGGTCAACAATTAAAAATAAAATAGTTTAAAATAAGTTCTCATGAGTTTTAATACTTATGAGTTTTTTAATCTTTGCACTATGTTTTTAATATACTTTTATTTTTTAAAATGTCTTGACAAGTGAATAGTTGTTCAACTATAATTATAGTAGTTGAACAATAATTCAACTAAAATCATATAATATTATTGGAGGAGTTTTATGTCTAGAAATGAATTTACTTGTGACTGCAACATTATTCATGAAGAAGTTGTTAATAAAGTATTACAAAAAACGCCAAATGAAGACATATTTAACCATTTAGCAGATTTGTTCAAACTGATAGGAGATACAACAAGATGTAGAATCTTATTTGCATTAGATGAAAGTGAAATGTGTGTTTGTGATTTAGCTAATGTACTTAATATGACTAAATCATCTATCTCTCACCAACTTGCAGTTCTTAGAAGAAGTGGAGTTGTTAAGTGTAGAAGAAGTGGAAAAGAAGTATATTATACTTTAGATGATGAGCATATTGTTAAATTATTTGAAATTGGTTTAGAGCATATTAAACATAAGAGTTAAAAAATAAAGAAAGAAGGTTTAAAATGAATAAATATAAATTTAAAATTCAAAATTTAGATTGTGCTAATTGTGCCAATGAATTAGAAGAAGCAATAAAAAAAATTGATATTATTGCGAATGTTAGTATTAGTTTTATGATGCAAAAATTAACTTTTGAATGTATTGAAGAAAATAAAGGACAAGCGTTAAACGAAATTAAAAAAATAATAAAAAAAGTAGAACCAGAGGTAACAATTGAGGAGGTATAGTCATTATGAACAAAAAAATGAAAAGGCAACTAATTAAAATACTTATTTCTTTTTTATTAGTTGTAATTTCTTTGTTATTTAAATTTGATGGTGAATTATATAATAATATTATATATATAATTGCTTATATAATTGTAGGATATGATATTGTATTAAAGGCTGTAAAAAATATTTTTAGAGGTAAAATTTTTGATGAAAATTTTTTAATGACTGTAGCTACAATAGGAGCATTTTGTATTGGCGAATTTCCAGAGGCGGTTGCAGTAATGCTTTTTTATCAAATAGGCGAATTATTTCAAAATTATGCTGTTGATAGTTCAAGAAAATCAATTGCGAATATTATGGATATAAGGCCAGATTATGCAAATGTGTATCGTGGAGATGAAATTGAAAGAGTTGATCCAGATAAAGTAGATATTGGTGAAATTATATTAATAAAGCCTGGCGAAAAAGTCCCTTTAGATGGTGTAGTGGTAGAAGGTGAATCAATGCTTAATACACAAGCTTTAACTGGTGAATCAATGCCAAAAAAAGTAACTATAGCTGATGAAGTATTAAGTGGTAGTATAAATAATGATGGAATTTTAAAAATCAAAGTAAGTAAAAATTTTGAACAGTCAACTGTTAGTAAGATATTAGATTTAGTAGAGAATGCTACTAGCAGAAAATCAAAATCTGAAAATTTTATTAGTAAATTTGCTAAATATTATACACCAATTGTTGTTATTATAGCAGTTATATTAGCAGTACTTCCTCCTCTTATCATTAAAGATGCCTTATTTAGTGATTGGTTATATCGAGCACTTTCTTTTTTAGTTGTTTCTTGTCCATGTGCTTTGGTTATTTCTATTCCATTATCATTTTTTGGTGGAATAGGTGCAGCTTCTAAAATGGGAATTTTAATAAAAGGAAGTAATTATTTAGAAGCTCTTGCAAATACTGAAATTGTTGTGTGTGATAAGACAGGGACTTTAACAGAGGGTGTATTTAAAGTTCAAGAAATTAATGCTATCGGATATTCTGATGATGAATTATTAAAATATGCAGCTTATGCTGAAGTTTTTTCTAATCATCCCATTTCTCTTTCATTAAAGCAAGCATATAAAAAAGAAATCAATAAAAAGCTTGTTACTAATACAAAAGAAATTTCTGGTGAAGGTATTATAGCAAAAGTAGATGAAAAAATAGTTTTAGTGGGAAATGAAAAAATGATGGAAGAACATAATATTAAGTTTCAAAAAAGTGCGAAAACTGGAACAATTGTGTATGTTGCAATAAATAATGAATTTAAAGGAACAATATTAATTACTGATAAAATTAAAGAAGATTCTTATGAAGCAATAAAATTATTTAGAAATAATTATGTTAAAAAAATAGTTATGATAACAGGTGATCGAGATAATATTAGCTCATTTGTAGCCAATGAGCTTAAAATAGATGAGTATCATGCTGAATTATTACCACAAGATAAAGTTTTTTGGGTAGAAAAATTAATGGCACAAAAATCAGCTGATGGTAAACTTATATTTGTAGGAGATGGAATCAATGATGCTCCAGTTTTGGCTTTATCTGATATAGGAGTAGCAATGGGTGGTGTGGGAAGCGATGCCGCTATTGAAGCTGCTGATGTAGTCATTATGACAGATGAACCATCTAAAATTGCTAATTCTATTCAAATTTCTAAAAAAACAATGAGAATTGTAAGACAAAATATAGTATTTGCTATCGCAGTCAAAATAGGTGTGTTGATATTAAGTGCATTTGGATTTGCTAGCATGTGGGCAGCAGTATTTGCCGATGTTGGAGTGTCAGTTCTTGCAATAATAAACGCTCTTAAAATTTTAAGAATAAAAAAGTAGTCGTGGATACTAGTACCTGTCAAGTACTCACTAAATAAAAAGATTAATTAATTAATTAATTTGAATATTTGAGTCGATACTG
>CALVQV010000012.1 GCA_944358325.1 uncultured Bacilli bacterium | reverse complement strand
TTATATTGAGATGTGATATAAAATTAAAAGCAAGAAATTTATTAAAAAATTTCTTGCTTAAGTTAATGACATTGGAATTAATTTTCCTCTTTTTTGATGAATTCTCTTAATAATTTAGTTAATGCTCTTTTTTCTATTCTTGAAACATAACTTCTTGAGATACCAAAATCTTTAGCAATTTCTTTTTGGGTAATAGGTTCATCATTATTTAAACCATATCTTTTAGTTATAATATCTTTTTCACGTTTATTGAGTAATTTAAAATGTTTTTTTAAAGATTTAAGATTATTATCTTTATGAATATTCATAGCAAAATCAGGATTAGGTGTTTTTAAAACATCTAATAGTGTTATTTCATTTCCATCTTTATCAAATCCAATCGGTTCATTTAAACTAACATTTTTATTATTTTTTTTATCACTTCTAAAATGCATAAGTATTTCATTTTCAATACATCTAGCACAATAAGTAGTTAATTTAGTACCATGTCTATTGGAAAAACTATCAATTCCTTTAATTAAACCAATTGTTCCAATACTAATTAAATCATCAGCATCTTCTTTTTTATGTTCATATTTTTTTACTATATGAGCAACTAATCTTAAATTATGTTCTATTAGTTTGTTTCTTGCTAATTTATCTCCTTTTTTAGCAAGTTCGATGTATTTATTTTCTTCTTCTTTAGAAAGAGGATCAGGGAATACATTATTAGAATAAGCTAAAGTAAATATATAAAAATTTTTAAAAATAATATCTATTATTTTTTTTAACACACAAAGCACCTCAAAATATTATATGAATATATACTTTTTTTAGAATATATGTTAAAATTATATTAGGTGATGGTATGAAAAGTAGAGGATTTACTTTAGTTGAAATGTTAGGAATAATAATTATAATAGGGGTGTTAGCTGTAATCGCTGTACCAATAATAAATGTAATTATAAAATCATATAAAGATAATGCTTATCAAAAACAAATATCATTGTTAGAAGAAGAAGCAAACAAGTGGTCGATTGCTAATACAGGATATCTACCAGAAAAAAGTGGCGATATTATATTTGTCAATTTAGAAATGTTAATAGATGATGGTTATATTACTAACACCGAAATTAAAGATCCAAGAAATAATAAAGATTTAAATGGATGTATAACAATAACAAAAGATGAAGAAAACAATCAATATAACTATAAATATAATGATAAAACATGTGATAGTTTAATAGAAGGATATGCACCAACATTTACAGTAAAAGGAGAATATAAAAACACAATTGAAGTAAATACTGATTTTGAAGAGTTTGATGTAGTAGCTACAAGTAATAAAGGAACAGAATTAAAATTAGAAGGACCAATAATAAAGAAAAACAATCAAGTAGTAAATGAAGTTACAACAAGCAAAGTTGGTGATAAATTTACATTAAGATACAAAGCATATGATCCAAATTATGGATATACATATACTAAAGATTTTGATGTAACAGTTGTAGATACAAAAAAACCAATTTTAACTTTTGCAGAAGATAGCGGAATCGTAAATGATAATGGAACATATAAAATTGAAGTAAATCAAAAAGATACGACATTTAAAGCGCCAATACCAAAAGTTACAGATAATAGCTGTGGAAAAAGTGGAACTGATACAAATGTCAATAGTTGTGACAAAACATTAACAGTAAAAACAAGAGGATTATATAATGTTAATGTAGTAGATGATTATGAATATACGTATTATGCAACAGATTCAAGTGGTAATGAAGGAGCAATTGTACTTCATATCATTGTAGTAGATAAAGAACCACCAGAAATAGCTGTAACATCAAGTACTTCTGAATGGGTATTAAGTGGTATAGAATTAACTATTAATGCTACAGATAATATAGGTCTAGCAAGTAGTGCTTATAGTTTTGATAATGGAGTAAGTTGGCAAACAAGTAATAAAAAAACATATAATAGTGCTTCAACAATCAATATAAAGGTAAAAGATGTAAATGGTAATATAAGTTCTAAGACAGTAGTGATAGAAGGAAGAACAGAATATGGATATCAAAATGTAGCAAGTTGGTCAAGTAGTTATTCTACTACTGCTCCGAGTGATGGTTATTATAAGTCTAAAACTCAATATAAAGTTACATATAAGAAAACTGTATGGAATAGTTGCTGTTCTCAATCTTGTCCTACCGTTAATTTCAATAATACAGGGACATGTGCTCAAAATCAACCATATATAACATGTCATGAATGGTCAGGTGGTGGATGTGCTGCTTCAGTATGTTCATCAGGTACTCGTAAAGGTAGTTGCTCTTGTGTAGGATGTAATCAAACAACTTCAGGAACAACTGGATGGCAAGATAGCAATAGTGCACCTTCTGGAGCTACTTATGTTAGTTCTCAAACAAGAACAGTCTATGCAGCGCCATCTAGTTGGGGAGCATCAACGGGATGGACTACAAGTGGAGCATATAGTAAGACAACTAGCCGTAAACCAGTAACAAGAACAACAATTCATTATAAAGGATAATCGTGAAACAATCACGATTTTTCTTTTTTTAATAAAAAAATATGTTATAATTAATAATAGGTGATAGTATGAATAAAACAAAAATAATTGCAACTATTGGTCCTGCTAGTAAAGACAAAGAAACATTAAAGCAAATGTTTTTGAATGGAATGAATGTAGTACGTTTGAATTTATCACATTCTACTCATGAATTTTGTAAAGAAATTATTTCTAATATTAGAAAAATTAATAAAGAATTAGGCGTTAATATAGGTATTATGATGGATTTAACAGGTCCTGATATTCGCGTAGGAACTTTTGAAGATGGTGAAGCAAAGTTAAATAAAGGCGATAAGATAAAGATATATATGGAAGAAATAGTAGGTGATAATACTAAGTTTTCTGTTTCATATCATAATCTAATAAAAGATATAAAATGTTATGATTATATTAAATTAGATGATGGTAAAATAGAACTAAAAGTCTTAGATAAAAAAGATAATTATTTGCTTTGTGAAGTTAAAAATAGTGGTATGATTAAAGATCATAAAAGTTTAAATGTACCAGGTATAAAATTTTCACGTTCTTTTTTAAGTGATAAAGATAAAAAAGATATAGAGTTTGCAAATGAAATGGATATTGATTTTTTATCACTTTCTTATGTTGGTAAACATGAAGATGTTTTGGAAGTAAAAGATATTTTTAAAAAGTTAAATAATAATCATATCCAATTAATTGCTAAAATAGAAAATGAAAATGCTTTAAATGATATTGATGAAATAATAAGAGTAAGCGATGGGGTTATGGTTGCTCGTGGTGACTTAGGTGTTGAAATACCTATGGAGAGAGTACCAGGAATTCAAAAAATGCTAATAAGTAAATGTCATACTGTTGGAAAAACTAGTATAGTTGCAACAGAAATGTTAGCAAGTATGGAAAATGTTATTAGACCAACTCGTGCTGAAGTAAGTGATGTTGCTAATGCCGTTTTAGATGGTACAGATGCAATTATGTTAAGTGGGGAAACTACGGTTGGTAAATATCCAATTGAAACTATAAATATGATGTCAAGGATAGCTAATGTTGCGGAGGCAGATATTAATTACTTAGATTTATTAGACAAAACAATGCGTACTGAAAAACAAGATATAACAGGTTCTATATCATATAGTGTTGTAGAATGTGCTGGTAGACTAAAATGTAGTGCTATTATCGCAACTACTAAAACTGGTTATACTGCTCGTAAGATTAGCCGTTTTAGACCAACTTGTCCAATTATTGCTTTAACACCAGATGAAAAAGTAGTACGTTCATTAACACTTTCTTTTGGGGTGTATGGCAAACTAGTAAAAGAAATGAAAAACTTTGATGATATCATGAAAAATGCTTATGACATTTCTAAAAATGATTTGGGTATTAATAGTGGTGAAAAAATAATTATAACAGGTGGTTATCCTTTAGAGTTAGTTAAATCAACTAACTTTATGAAAATAGATGAGTTATAAGAGAATAGGGGTGAAATAATGTATCCATTAGGTGAACAATTTAAAATAGATAAACAAAAAGCAGTTTCTAATTCAGAAAATATTATTAAAGGTGATAAATATCGTATTACTGTTTTAACGGAAAGACTTATAAGATTAGAATATAATAATAGTGGTGTTTTTGAAGATCGTCCTAGTGAATTTGCTTTAATGCGAAATTTTAAAAGACCTAATATAACCGTAAAAGAAGATAAAAAATATTTGGAAATAACTTCTCCTTATTTTCGCTTATTTTATATAAAAGAAAGACCTTTTAAAGGAGATATTCTTAATAAGAAAAAAAATTTACTCGTTGATGTTCTTGAAACTAATCGTACATGGTATTTTAAACATCCAGAAGTTCGTAATTATGAAGCGCCTGGTTATGCTTTTGATCAAGTAAAAAACAATAAATTAAATATGACTAAAGGTTTATATAGTATTGATGGTTTTGTTTCAGTTGATGATAGTAAAACAAAAGTTTTTTTGGAATCTGGTGAATTAGTAAATCGTGATACTAATAATAATACTATTGATATTTATTTATTTGCATATGGTAAAGATTTTGAAGGTTGTTTAAAAGATTATTTTGCTTTAACTGGTAAACCTGCTTTAATACCACGTTATGCTTTAGGAAATTGGTGGGATAAAAATGAAATTTATGATGATAAATCTTTAAAAAAATTGATTGATCAATTTAATGAAAAAAAGATTCCACTATCTGTTTTATTATTAAATTCTGGATGGCATAAAACAGAAGAAAATTCAAAGAATGAAAATAAGAGTGGTTTTAGTTGGAATTTAGATTATTTTAAATCGCCACAAGCTATGATTAATTATTTGCACAAACATGGAATAAGAATAGGACTTAGTGTTGATCCAACTACTGGCATATATCCATACGAAGATAATTATCCTAAATTTAAAGAATATTTAATGCCAGATGAAAATGGTGTAATACCATTTAATACTTATGACCCTAAGTTTATTGATGCGTACTTTAAATTATTAATTAATCCATTAGAAAATACGGGTGTTGATTTCTTCTGGTTAGATATTACTGATAAAAAGAAGAAATATGAATTGTGGTATTTAGATCATTATCACTTTTTAGATATGCAAAAAAATTATGAAAGAAGACCTATGATTTTAACTAGAAATCCATTTAAAACAGCGCATCGTTATCCTGTTTTATATAGTGGTAGAACAATTGTTAATTGGGATAGTTTAAAAGAAGTTATTAAAAGTAATGCTAATGCTGCTAATATGGGTATATCATGGTGGGCTCATGACATTGGTGGTTATTATAAAGGAATTGAAGATAATGAATTATATACTCGTTTTGTTCAATTAGGTGTTTTCTCTTCTATTATGAAATTTGGTAGTGAAAAGGGAAAATATTATAAACGTGAACCATGGCGTTGGGGAATAAAAACTTTTGGTATTGTAAGGGATTATTTGGAATTAAGACATAAAATGATACCATACTTATATTCAGAAGCATATCGTTATTATAATGATGGTATACCTGTTATGCGACCTGTATTTTATAAATTTCCAGTAATGTATGACGATGTTAATTATCGTTATGAATATTTTTTAGGAACAGAATTATTTATATCACCAATTGCTAATAAAAAAGATTATGTTATGAATCGTGTTGTTCATAAATTCTTTATGCCAACTGGTATATGGTATGATTTTATGACAGGAAAAAAATTCCCAGGTGATAAAGAATATATATCTTTCTTTAAAGATCAAGATTATCCAGTATTTGCTAAAAGTGGAGCAATTATACCTTTAGGATATAATGATAATTTAAATGATACAACCCCACCTAAAAATATGGAAATTCATATTTTTCCTGGTAAGAGTAATACATATAATCTATATGAAGATGATGGTGTTAGTGATTTATATAAAAAAGGTTTTTACCTACTAACTCAAATAGATTATAATTACATGCCTAGTAATTATACTGTTATTATTAGAGCTTTAGAAGGAAAAAGCAATATTGTGCCTAAAACACGTAATTATAAAATTCGTTTCCGTAATACAAAAGAGGCAAGTGAAGTTAAATGTTATGTAAAAAATGAACCAATTGCTTTTAAAAAATATACAGATGGAGCAGATTTTATAGTTGAAGTATATGATGTTTCAACAATTAGTCAATTAACAATTAATTGCAAAGGTAAAGATATTGAAATAGCTGCTGAACGTTTAATAAATGATGAAATCGAAGAAATTTTATCAGATTTACCAATTGAAACAGAAATGAAAGAAAGAATAGATGCAATCTTATTTGGTGATTTACCAATCAACAAAAAAAGAATTGCTATTCGTAAATTAAAAAGGACTGGCTTGGAAAAGAAATTTATTAAAGTATTCTTAAAACTATTAGAATATTTAAATGCGGTATAAAAAGGATTGAATAAATCCTTTTTTGTGTTATAATATTATTAGTTTTTTTAAAAGCTTATAAAATGAGTAGTAATTAATTCTTTTCTTTTGTAGAGAAAAAGCGGTTGGTGAAAGCTTAAAAGAAGATTAATGAACTTGCATTTTTAGCCCCAATAAGGCGTTACTCGCGTTAAGAGATAAAGATAATCATAGTATTATGAATTAAGGTGGTACCGCGAACTTTCGCCCTTAAATTTATAATACTTTTTATTTTAGGGAGGAATTATGAAAGAATTAGTTTTATGGCTATTATGTTTTATTGTTGTTTATCTAGTATACTTAATATTAATAATTAATAATAAAAAGAAATTAGCTAAATATCGTAATAGTACAGAAATTAAATATTTTAAAAATAAATTTAATATTAATATTGATAAGATAGGAATGAAAAAATTAGCTAATATTATCTCTTTAGCAAATGCCTTCATCATATCGACAACAGTTTCAATTGTAAGCTTACTAGATAGTATAATTATAATGCTTTTATTATCAATTTTTGTTTTAATCCCTCTTATTATAGTTGTATATAATATAATAGGAAGGATGTTATCAAATAAATATGGAAAACAAGAAAAATAATTATGGTATTTTAATTGGACCAGAAGGTCAAAAAGTACCTGTAATTAATAGATATAGTGACCATTGGTATAACAACAAAGAAACTGCTGAGTTATGTGGTGTTAGATTTTATGAAGAAGAAGCACAGTTGTTAAAAGAAATTGGATATAGAGAATTTTATATTTTTAAAACAGTTGATGAACTAAATGTTATTTGGTTTTCAGATTTAGGGTATGAAGATAATGAATATTTAGGTATTTATGTACCTGAGAATATTGAAAGAATAACATTAGAGCAAAAGAAAGAAATAAGAAAAATGTTTAAAGAAATATCAAATTATAAAAATCATGAAATTTGTTATGTTCCAAATTTAGAAACCTATTCATTTGGAAGCGAAACGATTGATAGAAGACATAATGCGATATTTGATATTATAGGAGGAATGGAAGATGTACAATCATTTAGAAGTAGAAAAAAAATGGCAAAAGTATTGGGAAGAAAATGAAACATTTAAAACAGATACAAAGGATTATAGTAAACCAAAATTTTATGCTTTGGATATGTTTCCTTATCCAAGTGGTGTAGGATTACATGCAGGGCACCCAGAAGGATATACGGCAAGTGATATTGTATCACGTATGAAAAGAATGCAAGGATATAATGTCCTTCACCCAATGGGATTTGACTCATTTGGACTACCTGCTGAACAATATGCCATTACAACAGGTAATCATCCAGATGGCTTTACAAAACATAATATTGAAACGTTTACTGAACAATTAAAAATGTTAGGTTTCAGTTATGATTGGGATCGTGTTATATCTACATGTGATCCTGAATACTATCATTGGACCCAATGGATATTTAAACAATTATACTTAGATGGTTATGCTAAAAGAATTGATATGCCGGTTAATTGGTGTGAAGAGTTAGGTACCGTTTTATCTAATGATGAAGTAATAGATGGTAAAAGTGAAAGAGGTGGATATCCTGTTGTTCGTAAGAATATGAAACAATGGGTTATTGATATACCAGCTTATGCTGAGAAATTGCTTAAAGGTTTAGATGAAATTGATTGGCCAGAATCAACTAAAGAAATGCAAAGAAATTGGATTGGTAAATCTACTGGTGTTGAAGTTGATTTTAATATTGTAGATGGTGGTAAATTTTCTATTTATACTACTTGCATTGAAACTATATATGGTATTACTTTTATGGTTCTAGCACCTGAAAATAAATTAGTTGACGAATTAAAACCTCGTATTAAAAACTGGGATGAAGTAGAAGCATATCGTGCTGAAACAGCAAAAAAATCTGACTTAGATCGTACAGAATTAAATAAAGGTAAAACTGGTGTTAAATTAGAAGGTATTATGGCTATTAATCCATTAAATAATAAAGAAGTTCCAGTATTCTTAGGAGATTTTGTTTTAGCTAGTTACGGAACAGGAGCTGTAATGGCTGTTCCAAGTCATGATCAAAGAGATTATGAGTATGCAATAGTTCATAATATTCCAATGATTCAAGTAATTAGTGGTGAAGATACAAGTACTAAAGCTTTTGAAAAACAAGATTATTTAGGTAAAGGATGCACTTTAATTAATAGTGAAGAATTTGATGGACTTACAGTAGAAGAAGCAAAAGAAGCTATAACAAATAAAGTAGTTAAACTAGGTTATGGTCGCGTTAAAACAAATTATCGTTTACGTGAATGGATTTTTGCTCGTCAAAGATATTGGGGTGAACCAATTCCAGTAATCCATATGGAAGATGGAAAAGATATTGTTTTAGATGATAAAGATTTACCACTAATTTTACCAGAATTAGATGATTATAAAGGTAAAAATGGTGCATCTCCACTTGAAAACGCTAAAGATTGGGTAAATGTTACAATTGATGGAGTTAAAGGTGAAAGAGAAACAAGTACAATGCCTGGTAGTGCAGGATCTAGTTGGTATTTCTTAAGATATATTGATCCACATAATAAAGAATGTTTTGCTGATTATGAACTTTTAAAACATTGGATGCCAGTTGATTTATATATTGGTGGCCCAGAACATGCCGTTGGTCACTTATTATATTCTCGTATGTGGAATAACTATTTATATGATAAAGGCTTAGTTCCAGTTAAAGAACCATTTAAAAAATTAGTACATCAAGGAATGATTCTAGGTTCTAATGGAATTAAAATGGGTAAACGTTATCCTGAATATGTTGTAAACCCTAATGATGTTGTGCGTGAATATGGCGCAGATACATTAAGACTTTATGAAATGTTCATGGGGCCACTTGAAGCAGATAAACCATGGAATGAAGATGGTGTTAATGGTGCTCGTAAATTCTTAGATCGTATTTATCGTTTATTTACAACTGATAAAAAACAAGATGGTGAAAATAAAAAATTAGAAAAAATTTATCATCAAACAGTTAAAAAAGTAACAAATGACTATGAAAATTTAAGTTTTAATACAGCAATTAGTCAACTTATGATTTTTGTAAATGCTGTTTATAAAGAAGAAGTATTCCCATTAGAATATCAAGAAGGATTTATTAAACTTTTAAATCCTATCGCACCACATCTTACAGAAGAAATATGGGAAATGTTAGGACACAACAATACTATTAGTTATGAAGCATGGCCAACATATGAAGAAGAATTAACTAAAGAAGATACATATGAATTAGTTGTTCAAGTAAATGGCAAAGTAAGAGGAAGAATTGAAACACATTCAGATACATCTAAAGAAGAAATGGAAAGACTCGCAAGAGAAATAGACAATGTAAAAAAATTCATTGAAGGTAAAGAAATAGTTAAAGTAATCGTTGTTCCTAAAAAATTAGTTAATATTGTCATTAAATAGAAGAATTTCTTCTATTTTTTTGTTACAATTTTGTTATATATTACCAATTATGTTTTGTTAGTTTGTAGACTATGCTAAAATTATAAAGGTGATATTATGAAGTTTATTAAAAAACATTTAAATATTTTTATATCTTTTATGATTGCCTTTTTTGTATTATTTATAACTAGTGAAAATTCACCTTTATATGTTATGAATGATTGGGTGGATGTTAATGCCTTTTTTACTGTTGGTAAAGGGATGATGAATGGTTTGTTGCCATATAAGGATTTGTTTGAACAAAAGGGACCATTATTATATTTGATATATGGTATTGGTTATCTAATAAGTCCTACATCTTATTTTGGTGTTTTTGTTTTAGAAGTTATATCATTCACTGTTTTTATTTATTATGTGATTAAAATATGTGAAATGTTTAAAGTAAAAAAATATGCTTATTTAATATCTAGCATTTTAAGTATTTTGTTATGTACTTCAAATGCTTTTGCTCATGGTGGTAGTGCAGAAGAGTTTTGTTTTCCATATTTTGCTATAACTTTATTTTATAGTTTGAAATTTATTAAAACAAAAGAAGTTAGTAAGTTAGAATTATTTATAAATGGATTACTTGCAGGGTTTATTTTTATGATTAAATATACTTTATTAGGGTTATGGTTTGGGTATATGATAATTATAATATTTGATCTATTAATTCGTAAAAGATTTAAAGATATTTTTATTAATTCTATTATTTTTTTATCGGGAATGTTTTTACCATTTTTAATATTTATAATTTATTTTTATTTAAATAATGGTTTAAAGGATTTTATTGATATATATTTTATTATGAATTTATTTTCTTATAGTCCTGATAAAATATCTTTAATTAATAAAATAGAACTTTCATTTACTGGAATGTTTAAATCACTAGCAGGTAATGGTCTTTTAATTTTAATTTTATGGATTTATATTTTTATAGTTGTTAAAGATTATAAAACTGAAAAAATTAATAAAATATATTTTATATTGCTTATTATTTTTTCCATTTTGTTTACATATATTGGTGGTAAGTTTTATCGCTATTACATTTTATTATTGCTTTCATATATGTTATTTTCTTTAATTTATTTATTTTATAAGTATAAACCACATTTTAATAAATATAGTTTATTTATAGTTATTGTTATCTTAATAGGGTACACATATCTAAATGCTAATTATAAAGATAATATTTTAAAATCTAAAAATGATTATGCGCAATATATATTTGCTGATGAAATAAATAAATATGAAAATGCTACCGTTTTTAATTATCAAACTTTAGATACAGGTATTTATTTTACTAGTAACATTGTTCCTAATCTTAAATATTTTCATCAAATTAATATTAGTAAAGATAATTTTGAAACTGTATTTGTTGAACAAGATAGATATATAAAAGAAGAATTAGTAGATTTTGTTGTTATGAAAACACATAGAGATTTAAAATTTTTAGAAAAATATTATAAAGATTTATTTCTACACTATGAATTAGTTAAAGAAAAACAACAATTATCTGACGGTATTTTAAAAACTTATTATTTATTTCGCTTAAAGAGTTTATAAACTCTTTTCTTTTTGGTAAAATATATATAGGTGATATTATGAATTTAGAAGAATTAAATGTAGAAAAAGAGTTAAAGATTGTTTTTATGGGAACACCAGAATTTGCTGTGCCTGTATTAGAAGGTTTAATAGAAAATTATAAAGTACGTGCAGTAGTAACGCAGCCAGATAAATTAGTTGGTCGTGAACAAAAACTTGCATATAGTCCAATTAAACAAGTTGCACTTAAACATACTATGTTAGTTTTACAACCTAAAAAAATTAGAGAAGAATATCAAGAAATTGTTGATTTAAATCCTGATTTAATTATAACTTGTGCTTATGGGCAAATTTTACCTCGCGCTTTATTAGAAGTTCCTCGTTTAGGTTGTATTAATGTTCATGCTTCGTTATTACCTAAACTTCGTGGTGGTGCGCCAATTCATCATGCCATTATTGATGGATATAGTAAAACGGGAATTACAATTATGTATATGAATACTGAGATGGATAAAGGTGACATTATCAGTCAAAGAGAAATTCCAATTTTAGATACTGATACAACCGAAAGTTTACACGATAAATTGTCTCTTTTAGGTAAAGAATTATTATTAGAAACTTTACCAAGTATTATTAATGGAACTAATACAAGAACAAAGCAAAATGAAGAAGATGCTACTTATGGTTTAAATATTAAAAGAGAAGATGAAAAAATTGATTTTAGCAAAACTAAAAATCAAGTATATAATCAAATAAGAGGATTGTATAGTTGGCCTGGTGCATATTGTATACTTGAAGGTAAAATTTTAAAAGTATGGAAAGCTAGAATGACTGATAATTATTTTCCTGAATTATTTGATGGTACAATTACAGCTTTATATGATGATGGTTTTGGTGTTAAAGTAAGTAATGGTGAAGTAGTGTTTACTTTAGTTCAATTAGAAGGAAAAATAAAAACTGATGGAGCTAGTTTTATTCGTGGTGTTCATGGTGAATTAGTAGGTCGTATTTTAAGTTAGGTGAGTTATGAAAGAAGCATGGCAAACATTTAAAGAATTATGGGCAATTAAAAGATTACGTTCAACTATTGTTTTATGTTTATGGTTAGTTTTTATTGGCTTTATTGTTGTAGGACTTAGAAATTCTAATACTACTACTAATATTAATTCTTTAGAATATAAAAATTATAATAATTATGAAGTGGTTTACAAAATTGGTGATATAGAAATTCAAGGGACTACTTATAATAATGAATCTTATCTTTATATTGATGGTAAAAGTTATGTGTATATGAATGATGAGTTATCTTATAATGGTGAAATTATTCCTCAAACATTTAATAACATTAGTTTAAATTTACTTCAACCTAAAAATTTAGATAATTTAATTAATCAGGGGATTTATGATTCTAAAGTAACTTATACAGATAGTGTTAAATATAATTATATAGTTAGTAGTGATGTTTATAATAATTATATGAATAGTTTTTTAGTTAATGAAAATGTTTTAATTAGTGTTACGAAAGAAAATAACTTAGTTACTAAAATAGAATTTAATAATATAAGTATTAGTTATTCAAATATTAATAAAATACAAGGCTTTAATAAGTAATTACTTGCAAATAAGATAAAAATATGATAAATTATAGAAAGACAAAAAGGAGATAGTTATGGAAGCTTTAGAAATTATATTAATTATTGTATCAATTTTATTAATTGCTATTGTTTTATTACAAAGTGGTAAAGCTGAAAGTGCTTCTAGTGCTCTTACTGGTGGTAATGATGCTTTATTTGCTCATCGTAAAGAAAGAGGAACAGAATTATTTATTAGTCGTGTAACAATGGCTTTAGGAATTTTATTCTTTGTATTAAGTTTTATTATTGGCTTTTAGTAAAATAGTGTCAAGTTCTAAAAAATTAGAACTTTTTTTATTATCCAATAATCTATAACTATGCTTAATAAAAAATATTTGATATAATTAGTAGTAGGTGGAAATATGAAAAATATTTATGGTCTAACCTTAAATGAATTAGAACAAGAAATTATAGATTTAGGTGAAAAGAAATTTAAAACTTTACAAATTTATGATTGGTTATATAAAAAACGTGTTTCTAGTTTTGATGAGATGACAAATTTAAAAAAAGAATTAATCGAAAAATTAAAAAATAAATATAGCTTAGAGCCATTAGAAATCATTGATAAATTAGAAGATACTTTAGTTAGTAAATATTTGTTTAAATTAAAAGATAATAATAAAATTGAAGCTGTATTAATGCGTCATGATTATGGTAATAGTCTATGTGTTTCAACGGAAGTTGGCTGTAATATGGGATGTGCTTTTTGTGAAAGTGGTCGTTTAAAAAAAGTACGCGCTTTAGAAACAGATGAAATGGTTAAACAAATTTTATTTATTGAAGCTGATTTAAATATTCGTATTACACATGTTGTTTTAATGGGAATTGGTGAGCCGTTTGATAATTATGATAATGTTATGAAGTTTATTAAGATTATTAATGAACCTAAAGGCATTGAATTAGGAGCGAGACATATAACTATTTCAACTTGTGGTATTATCCCTAAAATTAGAAAATTTATGGAAGAAAATTTACAAGTTAATTTAGCTATTAGTCTTCATGCACCAAATAATAATTTAAGAAATAGAATTATGCCTATTAATAAAGCATATCCTTTGGAAGATTTAATAAAAATATTAAAAGAATATATCGATAAAACTCATAGACGTTTAACATTTGAATATATTATGCTTAATAATGTTAATGATACAAAAGAGTGTGCTTTAGAACTTGTTAATTTATTAAAAGGTATAAATTGTTATGTTAATTTAATACCATATAATGAAACAAGTCATATAGAATTTAAACGTAGCACTAATGATAGAGTTATGAATTTTTATGATATATTAAAGAAAAATGGCATTGCTGTTACAGTTAGACGTGAATTTGGAAGTAAAGTCATGGCCGCTTGTGGCCAATTACGTTCACATTATGAGGAGGAATAAAATGAAATATGCATTCTTAACTGATACCGGAAAAGTCCGTGATCATAATGAAGATAGTGTTAATATAGTTGCTGATAAAAATGATGAACACTTACTTATTGTAGCTGATGGAATGGGAGGACATCGTGGTGGTGAAATCGCATCTAGTATAGCTTGCAATCATGTAAGTGATAGTTTTTTGAAGTTAAAAACAATTGGTAGTAAACAAGATGCTATTAATTGGATAAAAAAAGTTGTTAGTGAAGCCAACAATAAAATATATGAATATACTGCTCTTCACCCTGAAAGTGCTGGTATGGGAACAACAATTGTTATGGCTATTTTAACACCAGATTATTTATTGTTTGGTAATATTGGTGACTCTAGTGGATTTGTTTTTAAAGATAATATTTTGCATAAAATAACAACTGATCATACTTTAGTAAACTTGCTTGTTAAATCTGGTGAATTAACTCCTGAAGAAGCAAAAGATCATCCACGTAAAAATGTTTTAATGCGCGCACTAGGTGCTAATACAGTTGTTGAAATGGATATTTTTGATGTTGAAACAGATGTTGATGGAATTTTCTTATGTAGTGATGGTTTAACTAACATGTTAGAATTAAAACAAATTAATCGTGTTTTAAATGAAAAATTGAGTATAGATAAAAAATTGAGTAAATTAATATATAAAAGTAATAATAGAGGTGGAACGGATAATATCTCTGTTGCCTATCTAGAAAGGGAAGGTGAATAGTGTGATTGTTAAAGGGGAAAAGATTAATGATCGCTATTTGATTATCCGAACAATTGGTGAAGGTGGTATGGCTAATGTTTATTTAGCGCATGATACTATTCTTGATCGTGATGTTGCTATAAAAGTATTAAGAGGTGATTTGGCTGACGATGAAAAATTTGTTCGTCGTTTCCAAAGAGAAGCTATTTCTGCATCATCTTTAAGCCATCCTAATATTGTTGAGATGTATGATGTTGGTGAAGATAATGGCGTTTATTATATTGTTATGGAATATGTTCCAGGTAGAACTTTAAAAAGTTTAATTAAAAGACGTGGGGCTTTAACTATTCCAGAAGTATTAGATATAATGATGCAACTTACCAGTGGTATTGCACATGCTCATGCTAGTTATATAATTCACCGTGATATAAAACCACAAAATGTTATGATTTTAGAAGATGGCATGGTTAAAATAACTGACTTTGGTATTGCTATGGCATTAAATAGTAATGAGCTTACGCAAACTAATAGTGTTATGGGATCAGTTCATTATCTACCACCGGAACAAGCAAATGGTAGTGGCTCAACTATTAAAAGTGATATTTATTCTTTGGGAATCTTAATGTATGAATTATTAACAGGAAAACTTCCTTTTAAAGGAGAAAATGCTGTTGAAATTGCCATTAAACAAATGAAAGAACCAATTCCAAGCGTGTGCAAAAAAAATCCTGACATACCTCAAAGTATTGAAAATATTATTTTAAGAGCTTGTGCTAAAAATCCTAAAAATCGTTATAGTAATATTTTAGAAATGCGTAAGGATTTAGAAAATTGTATGAAAGAAGAACACATGCATGATAAACGTATTACTTATGAATATCCTGAACAAGATTTAGAAGAAACAAAAACAATGCCGGCAATTAAAAAAGAAGATTTGAAAGAAGAAAATATTGAAACAGTAGACATAGATGAAAAGAGTGATGATTCATTGAAAAGAAGTAAAAATAAAACTAATATAGCTTTAATTATCACAGGAAGTATTTTATTATTTTTAACTATTATTGTAGCTATTGCTTTATTTGTTTTCCCAAAACTTACTAAAGTCGAAGATATAGCGGTACCAGATGTAAGTGGTTTAGATCGTGTTGCTGCTGAAAAAAAATTAAAAGATGCAGGTTTTACAATTGATTCTGAAGTAGAAGAAGAAGTTACTGATAAAGTTGAAGCAGGATTAGTATTTAAAACTGAACCTCCTGCAAATGTTACTCGTAAAAAAGGAACAAGTATAAAACTTATCATAGCTAAAGATAAAGAAGCTATAATTGTTGAGGATTATAAAGGTAAAAACTATTTAGAAGTTAAAGCAGTTTTAGAAGAAAAAGGTATTTATGTTTTAGTTGAAAAGAAAGAAGTAGAAGATAAAGATTCAGCACAAGAAAATATTATTATCGATCAAAAACCAGCTGTTGGAACAGAAATAGTTGAAGGAGATACTGTAACTTTATATATTGCAGATATCGTAACCGAATATCCTGATTTTGTTAAAGAAGCTTGGTCTGTTAGTGATGTTGAAGCTTTCTGTAAAGAATATGATTTAAACTTATCAATTGCTTATGAAGAAACAGATGCATATAGTGAAGGAACAATTATTAAACAAAGTAGAGCAGCAGGTTCAACAGTTATTAGTAAGGCAAGTATTAAAATAACAGTTGCAACTAAACCAACAGATGAAACAGGAACAGAAACAGGCGAAGGAGACATAATAGAATAATGCTTGGAAGAATTACAAAACAAATTAGTAATGATTATACTGTTGTAAGTAATCAAGAAGAGTATATATGTAAACCTCGTGGTAAATTTCGTAATATGCACTTACAACCTTTAGTTGGGGATTTAGTTAAATTTGACGAAAATAAAAAAATTATTGAAGAAATAGAAGAACGTACAACAGAATTAGTACGTCCTTCTATTGCTAATGTTGATCAAGCATTCATTATAACTTCTGTAAAACATCCCGATTTTTCAGCTAATTTATTGGATAAATTATTAGTAAGAATTACTTATGCCAAAGTTAAACCAATTATTTGTTTTACGAAACTTGATTTGTTAAATGAAAACGAACAAAAAGAAATTAATGATCTAATGAATTATTATAAAAAAATAGGTTATAAAGTAATTACTAATAATGATTTAGAAGAAATAAAAAAATTATTTAAAAATAAAATAACTGTTTTTACTGGACAAAGTGGTGCGGGTAAATCAACATTATTAAATAAATTAAATAAAGATTTAAATTTGAAAACAGATGAAATATCTTATGCTTTGGGACGTGGTAAACATACAACTAGACATGTTGAACTATTAAATCTTTTTGATGGTTTAGTTGCTGATACTCCAGGTTTTTCCTCACTTGATTTTCGTGGTATGGAAAAAGAAGATATAAGAGATTGTTTTATTGAATTTAATAGTCATGATTGTGCTTTTTCTAACTGTATGCATAATAGAGAACAAAAATGTGGTGTTAAAAAATTAGTAGAGACTAAAGAAATATTACAAAGTAGATATGATAATTATTTAAAGTTTATAGGAGAGTGATAAAATGATATCAGCATCCTTCTTAAGTATTAAAGAAAATTTAAAAGAGAATATTAAGAGATTAGATAAGACTAATATAGATTATCTTCATTTGGATATTATGGATGGATTGTTTGTTCCTAATAAGACATGGGATGTTAATGAAATAAAAGAATTATTAAATGGTGTTCGTAAACCATTAGATGTTCATTTAATGGTAAATGACATTTCAAAATATATAGATGATTATAAAGCTTTAGATCCTGAATATATAACATTTCATTATGAGGCGACATCTGCCCCACTAGAAGTAATCAAAAAAATAAAAAAAACGGGTTCTAAAGTTGGTATTTCTCTTAAACCAGATACTAAAATTGAAGTATTAGAACCATACTTAGATTTATTAGATTTAGTTTTAGTAATGAGTGTTGAACCAGGAATGGGAGGTCAAACATTCTTAAATAGTTCTATTTATAAAGTAGACTATCTTAAAGAACAAAAACTAAAAAATAATTATCAATATATGATTAGTATTGATGGTGGTATTAATGAAGAAACTATATCTTTAGTTAATTGTGATATTTATGTAGTGGGAAGTGCTATAACTAAACAAGATAATTATGAAGAAGTTATAAATAAATTAAAAAACTATGAAAAATAGTTTTTTTTAATTCGTTTTATGGTATTATAAAAGAGGTGGTATTATGTTATATACGTCTATCGAAAATTCTAAAATAAAAGAGTTAAAAAAATTACAAACTAAAAAGCATCGTGATCTTACAAACTTATTTTTAGTTGAAGGATATAAAATAGTTAAAGAAGCTTATGAGCAAGGCATTTTAAAAGAAGTTTATTTATTAGAAGGTGAACATAATAATGTTCCTTTAGAACCTAATTATATCTCTTCTAAAGTACTAAACTTTCTAGCTACTACAAAAACTCCACAACCAATAATCGGTGTATGTAAAAAGCTAGAAACTAAAACTTTAGGTAATAATATTTTAATGTTAGATAATATTCAAGATCCTGGTAATCTTGGAACCATTATTCGTAGTGCAGTGGCATTTAATATAGATACTATAATTTTAAGTAATGATAGTGTTGATGTATATAATGAAAAAGTTATTCGTTCATCAATGGGAATGTTATTTAAAATAAATATTATTTATGCTTCACTAAAAGACATAATACAAGAACTTAGAAAAGAAAATTACACTATAATTGGAACCAAAGTTGATGGTGGAAAATCGTTAAATACATTTTCAAAACCACTAAAATATGTTATAATTATGGGAAATGAAGGTAATGGTGTAAGAAAAGAAATTTTAGATCTTTGTGAGCAATATTTATATATTCCTATGAATGAAAATTGTGAAAGTTTAAATGTAGGAGTAGCTACTAGTATTATTGCGTATAGTTTAAATATGAGGTGAGTTGTATGAAGTATATTTATATTGGTGATTTAATAAATACGCATGGTATTAAAGGTGAAGTCCGTATTACTTCTGATTTTAAATATAAAGATGCAGTTTTTAAAAAAGGAATTCCATTATATTTAGGTAAAAGAAAAGAAAAAGAAATTATAAATACTTATCGTACTCACAAAAATTATGATATGGTAACATTTGATGGTATTGATAATATAAATGATGTTATTGTTTATAAAGGTGATGCTGTTTATGTTAATCGTAATGATATTAAAATAGATGGCTACTTTGATGAAGATTTAATAGGTTTAGATGTTTATACAAATAACTTTATTGGTAAAGTAGAATATATATTAAAAAGTAAAGCGCATGATATTTTAGTATTAGATACAGGTAAAATGATTCCTAATATTAGTGAATTTGTGAAAGAAATAAATTTAGATGATAAAAAAATTATGGTAGAAGAAGTAGAGGGAATGACTAATGAAAATTGATATATTATCATTATTTCCTCACATGTTTGATGGTTTTTTAACTGAATCAATTATTAAAAGAGCGATTGATAAAAAAAGTGTAGAAATTACTATTCACAATTTTCGTGATTATTCTTTAGATCCGCATCATAAAGTAGATGATTACGCTTTTGGTGGTGGGGATGGAATGGTATTAATGCCTCAACCTATATTTGATTGTGTAGAAGCATTAAAAACCGAAAAAAGTAAAGTAATTTTGTTAACTCCACAAGGAAAAACATTCAGTCAGGAAATGGCGTATACCTTGACAAAAGAAGAACACTTGATTATAATATGTGGACATTACGAGGGGTTTGATGAACGTATTAGAACACTTGCTGATATTGAATTATCAATTGGTGATTTTGTTCTTACTGGTGGTGAACTTGCAAGTATGGTTATCACTGATGCAATTGTGAGATTACTAGATGGTGTTATTAAAAGTGGTTCACATGAAAATGATTCTTTCAATAATAATTTATTAGATTATCCTGTTTATACTAAACCTGTAGATTTTAAAGGCATGCGTGTTCCTGATGTATTACTTTCAGGTCATCATGAAAATATTAAAAATTGGCGTTATCAAGAACAATTAAAACGTACTAAAGAGCGTCGTCCAGATTTATTAGAAAAGAGATGATAATTATGGCAAAAGGTTATTCTATAGATAAAAAACAAGGGAATAATGTTGCCAAAATTGCTTCTCAAAATATTGATGGATTTAAATTTAAGCCTAAAAATAAAGTAAAATATAATGGTGTTAAAGTAAATGAAATGGTATTTATTAATAATTCATTTATTGAAAACATTTTAAGAAGAAAAATAAAAAATAGATTAGATCTATATTTAGATTATGTTGTTAATCTTAGTGATAGTGATGATACAGATGGTACTAAAATAGAAATGGCTATGAATGATTTAACGCGTTATAAAAGTATTATTAAAAGAAAATATCGTAAATATTTAGAACAACGTTATGTTGAATTATTATTAAAAAAAATAGATTTAATTGAATATGAATTAAGAATGAAATATTATAGTTATGAAAAAGAAGAAGTAGAAGAAAAAGGAAAAAGTCGTTAAAACTATTGCTTTTTCTAGTTTCTTATGATACAATTCTACTTGTTTAATTACTTGGTCCGCTTTCAAATAGATATGACCATAGTTTAATATAAGGAGAGTGACATTGATGAATTTAGTAGATAAGATTACTAAAAGTCAAATTAGAACTGATATTCCTGAATTCCGTGTTGGAGATACTGTAAGAGTAAATGTTAAAATTAAGGAAACAGATTCTAAAGGAAATGACAAATTCAGAATTCAAGCTTTTGAAGGTGTTGTTATGGCTATTCAAGGTAGCGGTATTAGCAAAAACTTTATCGTACGTAAAGTTTCAGCTGGTGTAGGAGTTGAAAGAACATTCCCAATGAATACTCCAATCATTGAATCAGTTGAAGTAATGAGAAAAGGTAAAGTAAGAAGAGCTAAATTAGGATACTTAAGAACACAAGTTAAAACAGCTAAAATTAAAGAAAGAAATTAGTAAGAAATTACTAATTTTTTTTGTTATGTGATATAATTAATTAAGGTGAAAAAATGAAATATATAAAAGAGATAATAATTTATGGATTAATAATATTAGGGGTTATATTACTTCGTACATTTGTAATAACTCCTGTTACTGTTGATGGACAGTCTATGGAACCAACACTTCATAATAATAATGTTTTATTGTTAGAAAAATATAATAAATCATACAATAGATTTGATGTAGTTGTCTTAAATAAAAATGGTGAAAAATTAATAAAAAGAATTATTGGTTTACCTGGAGAATATATTGCCTATAAAGATAATATTTTGTTTGTTGATCATGTGCAAACAGAAGATATTGGCAACATTCCTAAAACAGCTGATTTTGAATTAAGTGATTATGGATATGATGTTATACCAGAAGATTATTATTTTGTTTTAGGTGATAATAGAGTTAATTCTTCAGATAGTAGAGTATTTGGTTTAGTACACAAAGATGATATTATTGGAACAACTAATTTTCGTATTTATCCGATTAATGAATTAGGCATATTTTAAAGGAGTATTAGTATGACTGAAAATATTTTGCAAGAAAAAATTTATACAACAAATATTAATCAACCAATTGATGAAATAGAAAAAAGCATCGATGATTTTTTTAGTGAAATAATTGTTAGAAGAAAAGATACTAATATTCATGAATCACTACAAGCAGCATCTGTTATCTATCCTAATTATTATGCTGGTAAAATAACAGAAGAAGATGGCTTAGAAAGTCATTTTACATCACAAATTAATTTAATAAGATATTTAAATAATAAAAGAGAATATATTACAGAAAAAGATTCAACTAACTTTGAACTATTTGAAACTGATTATAATAAAATGCTAGAAAGTATTAGACTATCTATTATGTGTAATAAAGATGAAATAAGAATAATGGGTAATAGTAATTATGGTATTGAATCAAGATTTCAACAATTTGTGATTGAAACATTAGCACAAAATTGTCAAAAATACTTTGATGAGCAAATTATTAATAAAATAATATTTGGTATAGATGATTTAGAAATAAATAAATGGGATGATGATAGTTTAGAAGAAATTAAAAATTTTCTAAATCAACATTTAATGGTTAAGTAAAAATATGAAAGTGATATTTTTAGATATAGATGGTGTTTTAAATACTTTTTATACATTTAAGAAAATCAATGAAGAATATCAAAAGACAGGTTATAAAGATGTTGCTATAGATTTAAATCGAGTTGAATATTTAAAAAGAATAGTTGAAGAGACAGATGCCAAAATTGTTCTTAGTTCTTCATGGCGTCATTTTTGTATAGCAAAAAATGGCATTATAACTTCTAATGATAAACAAATGAACAAACTAATTGAAATATTTGCTCATAATAACTTAAAGATATATGATATAACACCAAAAGATGTATATGGTATAAGAGAAAATGAAATAAAAGCATGGATGTGTGATAAAAAAATAGAAACCTTTATAGTTATTGATGATGATTATTATGATTTACAAAGTTTTGTAGATAAAGAATTGATTAAGACTAATTATTTTAATGAAGATATTGAAAAATGTGGCTTGTGTGAGTATCATATTTCTGAAGCAATAAATAAATTAAATTCAAAACAAAAAATCTTACAAAAAATAAAAGATGATAACAGTTTATGAAAATATTATTTGTATGTGGTAGCGATAAATTCGTTAAAGAAATCAAATAAAATGATTTATAAATAATAAACCGACAACTATTATCGTGACATATCAGGATTCAAAGAAAATAATACAGAACTAATTCAAATGCAATTTGCTAAATTTTGTGAATCTTCTTTAGCAAATTGTTTTTGAAAATATATTTTTCCACTATGTAATGAAAATAGTTATAAAACATAATTTTCTTATTACACAGTAAATCAAATTATAAATGATATTTTAGTATTAAAACAATAGGAGTAATATATGAAACAAAAAGTATATGAATTTTTAAGAACTATTCCTAAAGGTAAAGTAGTTACATATGGACAAATAGCTGAATATTTAGGAAATAAAAAAATGGCTAGAGTTGTCGGCAACATTCTGCATAACAATCCTAATCAAAATAAATATCCATGTTATAAAGTGATAGATAGTAAAGGAAACTTATCAAAACATTTTGCTTTTGGCGGTATTGACAAACAAAAAGAAAAATTAGAAGCTGAAGGAATAGTTGTTAATAATTATCAAGTCGATTTAAATAAATATAAAATGAGATAAATAGAAGATTTAGGAGAAAGTATTATGAGCAAAGAAACTATAAATATAGAAATATAAATGAATATCTAAGCAATAAACCAAGACATCATAATTATTTGAAATTAAAAAGCAAATAGAAAAAATACTCTATTTGCTTTTTAAATTAGACTATCTTGCTTTAAAATTTTGTTCTTGTGGTATTAATCTAGTTGATATAATATCAGTACCACGTGATACTAATAATACCATACTTTTTCTATAATCTTCAGAAATATTATTTATATCTAAAGTATTAATATATGATAATAACATATTTGCTGTTTGAATAAATTCAGAACTCATTTTTAACTTTTCATCTTGAGACATATGAATAGCACATTTATAAATATCGAATATTGAATTAATGTCTTCTGACGGATCTCCAGCTTTAGTTGTTAATGGCATTACTTTTTCTCCAATTATTGAATTTTTTAAAATATAAGAATTGGATTTTCCAATATTACCTTGAGTATATTCATCATATAATTGATCAGTATATAATGCACATAAATTATTATAATATCTACAAACATTATCTAATCCAACACTTTGAATAAAATTTTCAATGTGCGCATCAGATTTTACATGTGGATTACATAATAATAAGGTTGTTTGTAATCCTTCTAATTCATGTAAAAGAATTCTTTTATCAGTTGAAGATAAATCTTAATTAATTAATTAATTAATTAATCTATTTTTTATAATACTAATTTCATCGTATGCAATGTTTGAATATATTTTTCTTATTAAATTATCATTCATATATCATCTCTCCTTTGAATTACATGATATCACGTATAATGTAGATTGTAAATTGATTAGATTGAATATTAAATCTTTTACTATAATATATTCATTACCATTTTTATAAAAATGATAATAAATTTGTAATTGAGTTTAGACAGATTATATCAGTAGTTATCAGATTCACTATTATGATGGTTTATACCTTTTTTATTGTTCTAGTTTTAAAATATAATGATTTATTTCTATATAACAAGCATGATGAGAAAATATGAAGTTTCAAAGAGTTCAATTGTGTGAAATGATGGTACATAATCATAATTGTTTGAATACTGATGTAACTAAAGGAAACAGTATGTTGATTTTAATTAATTCTTATGGTGAAGTTCTAATTCAGATATACGTAATTAACTATTATATTAATGATTGTATTAATTTACTTAATAGAACTAATAATCTTAAAGATGAATTATTAGTTCAAAATGTGAAATATTATTTTAAAAAGGAAAATAAACTATCTAAAAAATACAAAAGATATGATATACTTATATAAGTTAATTTCTTGAGATTTTTAAGGAGAAATTGTTATTAATGATAATAAAAACAATGGTATTAACAAAAGTGTAACCAACTGATTAATATCGATTTATTGCAATCACTTTTGGGAAACCTTATAAATAAAGGAATTGTTAGATTTTAGATCTTACACATTTTAGCTAAAAATAGTTAAAATTTGAGTAAAAGTGATAAAAATAACATGTTTTTAAGTCTTTTTAGTAAGAAAATTAATAAGGTGATACCGACGTTTAACCCCATCCTGTTTTATTAAATAGGTATAATATAAATAGATTAAATTGTAGTGCCTTATTAAAATTGAAGTTGTAAAGGAGAAGGTAA
>CALVQV010000011.1 GCA_944358325.1 uncultured Bacilli bacterium | reverse complement strand
TCCAAAGTTCTTTCTAAATAAATTTTACCATATTTTGGTTCTTTTTATTTAGTGTGAACTTTAAAGGTATTATAATCAATTTTCTTCTTTTTTTTGATTAAAACGACAAGTTTTGCTCCATTATAGACATAGAATATAAATAGAAAGGAAGATTTTATGTTTGGCAATTTTGAGGAAGAGGCAAGACAAGTTTTAGTAGGAGCAAAAGAAGAGATGCTTAATTTAAAACATCCTTATGTTAGTAGTGAACATTTATTATTATCAATATTAAAAAATGATAATGATGTTAGTGCTAAATTAAAAGATTATAATTTAACTTATGATAAATTTAAAAAAGAGATTATTGAAATAATTGGTGTTGGTGAAAAAGAAAGTGATTTATTTTTATATACACCTTTATTAAAAAGAATTTTAGAAAGTGCGGTTATTGATAGTAAGGAAAATAATGGTGGTGTTGTTACAATTAGTCATCTTTTTTCTAGTTTGTTAGAAGAGGGTGAGGGTGTAGCTATTAGAATTATGTTAGGTATGGGGATTAGTGTTGATAGTTTATATGAAGAGTTTTCTTATAGAATAGTTAGTTGTGGTAAAAAGAAGAAAAAGTTATTGCTTGATGAGTTAGGAATTGATTTAACTAAGAAAGCGCGTAATAATGAGTTGGATCCGGTTATTGGTCGTGATAAGGAGATTAAAAGAGTTTTAGAAATTTTGTGTAGACGTACTAAGAATAATCCTTTGTTAATTGGAGAGGCGGGAGTTGGTAAGACAGCTATTGTGGAAGGACTTGCTAATTTAATTGTTCACGATAATGTTCCACTTAGTATGAAAGGTAAAAGAATTATTTCTTTGGATATGGCTACGACTGTGGCTGGAACAAAATATCGTGGTGAGTTTGAAGATCGTATGCGTAAGATTTTAAAAGAAATTGAAGATAATAAAGATATTATTTTGTTTGTGGATGAGATTCATACATTAGTTGGTGCTGGGGGAGCAGAAGGTGCGATTGATGCGTCTAATATTTTTAAGCCGGCTTTAGCGCGTGGTAAGTTAAGACTTATTGGCGCAACGACAATTGATGAATATAAAAAGTTTTTAGAACCTGATGGTGCTTTAGAAAGACGTTTTCAAAAAGTTTTAGTTGATAAACCATCAAAAGAAACTGTTAGAGATATTCTTATGAATTTAAGAGAAATATATGAGCAATATCATTCAGTTAAAGTTAGTGATGAAATTATTGATTTAATTATTGATTTGAGTAGTCGTTACATGTATGAGCGTAATGAACCAGATGCATCTATTGATTTGTTAGATGAAGTGTGTTCACGTGTTAGTTTAAAAGAAACTAAGGAAATGAAAGAGTATAATCGTTTATCACAGGAATTAAATAATTATATTACTTTAAAAAATAAAGCAATTATTTCTTTAGAGTTTGAAGATGCGGCTAAGTTAAAAGAAAAAGAAAATGCTATTCAAGATAGTTTAAATAATTTAAGTTTAAAGATGTCTAACATTGTTATACCAGAAGTTACTAAGGAAGATTTGGCTAGTGTTGTTAATATGAAAACTGGTATTCCTGTTTATGAAATTTTACATACTAGTATTGATAATATTAAAAATTTAGATAAGTTATTAAAGAAAAAAGTTTTGGGTCAAGATGAAATTATTGATAATTTAGTTGATCTTGCCAAGCGTATTAAGTTAGGTTTTAATGATGGTGTTACATCATTAATGTTTGCTGGTAGTAGTGGGGTTGGTAAGACTTATCTTGCTAAATGTTTTGCAGAAGAGTTAGTTGGACGTGATAATGTTATTAAGTTAGATATGAGTGAGTATGCAGATAGTGCTTCAATTACAAAGTTAATTGGTAGTGCGCCAGGTTATGTAGGATATCAAGATAATAAACATATTTTTGATATTATTAGAACTAAACCATGTAGTGTTTTAATTTTAGATGAAATTGAAAAAGCCCATCCATCAATTATTAATTTATTATTTCAAGTATTAGATGAAGGTAAAGTCAAAGATAGTAATAATAAAGTTATTAATTTTAATAATGTTGTTATTATTATGACTTCTAATGTTGGCTTTTTGGATAATGAAGTTGGTTTTACTAAAAATGAAGCTAATCTTAGTCGTTTGAAAGAAACTTTTAGTATTCCATTTATTAATCGTATTGATAATATTTATTATTTTGCTTCTTTAGATGAAGATACAGTTTATAATATAATTAATTTAAAGATTAAAGATTTAAAAGAAAAGTATAAGAATAAAGATATTACGATAGGAATAGGTTATGATGTTATTAAAGAAATTGCTACACAAGCTAAGCTAGAAGATTTTGGAGCAAGAAAGATTGATAAGCTTATTAAAGATAAGATAGAGAAAAAAGTAATTGATGCTTTAATTGATTCTAAAAAGCATGTTTATGTGGGAACACGTATGAAGTATAAAAAAGTAGTGTCTTAAAAGTTAATTTTTATTAACTTTTTTTCTTTATTTTTCAAGTGAAAACGGTGGTTTATAAAAAATTAATTCGTAATAATATTACTTTTTTGTTGCAACGTTTCTAATTTATGGTATAATATTAAGCAAGGTGATAAGAATGATAGATCAAATCAAATTAAGTCTAGATAGTAATCCTAACTTAACAGATGAGATGCGAGATATGCTCTATGGGTTGACTGTCATTTTTAATAAACAATTTCCTGATATTCGCTTAAAAAATTTAAGTGAAAAATTAAAGACTTTAAAAGTTGAAAAGATTAGTCGTTTTGCACAAAAACATGTTGTTAGTTATACACCTAGTTCAAATACAATTACCTTTAATTTAACTGAGTTAGATAAAGATCATGATGTTAAACATTTAATGATGTTTGCTTTACTTCAAGTTTTAACTTCTAACGGTGTTAATACTGGTTTTGATGTAGAACACAAGTTTGAAGCTTTGAATTCTGGTTATACAGAAATTCTTACTTGTAATTTAGTAGGTAACGATAGTGATTATGCTTATTATGGTGAACAAGCAGTTGCTGCTAATGTAATAGGTGTTATTGTTGGTAATGATATTATGCATGATGCATATTTTTATAATAAACCTAATGCTTTAGTAAATGCGTTAGAAGAAGCGGGGGTTGAGTTATAATGGTAAAGTTTAGAGATTGGAATAATCAATTAAATTATAATCATAATTATCCTAGTGAAGCTGGTTTTTTAAAATCTTTGAACGATATTATTGATATAGCTCGTAACTCTGAAATTAGTCATCGTCAGTCTTTGGTGATTGCTGATAGTATCCCGCTTGATTTATCTTATGTTAATGATAGTTATAGTAAAGGTGTTAAACCAGAACTTAGTGAACGTATTAATATGTTAGTTAGTGAAAAAGAATTAGAAAAAACTAATCGTATGGAACGTACAAAAATTATGAATTAGAGACTTTGTCTCTTTTTTTTATTTTATTTTATGGTATAATTAGTACTGGTGATGTTTATGGAAAAGAAAAGAACACGTTTTGCGCCTAGTCCAACGGGATATATGCACATTGGTAATTTAAGAAGTGCAATTTTTGGTTATTTGATGGTAAAACATGATAATGGAGATTTTTTATTGCGTATTGAAGATACTGATCAAACACGTAAGGTAGAAGGTGCAGTTGAATTTATTTATGATACTTGTCGTTTATGTGGTTTAGAGTTTGATGAAGGACCATTAAATGGTGGACCTTATGGACCATATACGCAAAGTGAAAGATTAGATATTTATAAAAAGTATGCTCAAGAATTAGTAGAAAAAGGTGAAGCATATTATTGTTTTTGTACTGAAGAAAGATTAGATAAGTTACGTAAGATTGCTGAAGAAAATCATATGGCTTTTATGTATGATGGTCATTGTAAGAATTTAAGTAAAGAAGAAATAGAGGAAAAAATTAAATCGGGAGTTCCATATGTTATAAGACAAAAGATGCCTAAAGAAGGTGTTAGTACTTATGAAGATGTTGTTTATGGAACAATTAGTGTTGAAAATCGTATTTTAGAAGATCAAGTTCTTTTAAAGAGTGATGGTTATCCAACTTATAATTTTGCGAATGTTATTGATGATCATTTGATGCATATAAATGTAGTTGCTCGTGGAAATGAATATGTTATGTCAACTCCAAAGTATAATCTTTTATATGATGCTTTTGGTTGGGAAAGACCTACTTATATTCATCTACCTATGGTATTAGGTGAAGATGGTCAAAAGTTATCTAAACGTAATGGTGATGCTTCTTTTATGGATTTATATCATGAAGGATATTTACCAGAAGCTATAGTTAATTATCTAGCGCTTTTAGGATGGTCTCCAGAGAATAATCAAGAAATTTTTACGCTTGATGAGTTAGTTAAAATTTTTGATCCAAGTAGAATTAGTAAGAGTCCTTCATCATACGATGTTAAGAAATTAAATTGGGTTAATGCGCATTATATTAAAAAGTTAAGTTTAGATGATTGTGTTAAATTAGTTAAGCCATTTTTAAGTGAAGCTTATGATTTAAGTGATAAGAGTGATGAATGGATTAAGGAATTAGTTCGTATTTATCAAAGTCATATTAGTTATGGTAAAGAAATTGTTAAAGAAACAGAAATGTTCTTTAATAAAGATATTAATCCTAATAGTGAATGTTTAGAGTTTATGAAAGATGAAACAATTCCTAATACAATTAAAGTTTTTAAAGAAGAAATTGAAAATATTAGTGAATGGACTATCGAAAATATTAGCAGTGCTATTAATAATACTAAAGAAAAAGCTAGTGTTAAAGGTAAGATGTTATATATGCCAATTCGTATTAAAACAACAGGTGTTATGCATGGGCCAGAATTACCAGATACTATTCATTTATTAGGTAAAGATATTATTTTAGAACGTTTAAGTAAGTAGAAATACTTACTTTTTTTTGGTATAATATAGATAACAAAATTTGACATTTTTTTAACATTTAATATACATTGAGGTGAATTATGAAAAAGAAGGATTATAATTATTTATGGCTTACGTTAATTGTTGTTATTGCAATTTTATTATTTATGGGTAGTAATATGTTTGGTTCTAAGACTGATTGGTTACCTCAACATTCAGTTTTTCCAGAATATTTTCGTATGTTATTTTATAAAACAGGAAATTTATTTCCTAATTTAGCGCTTAATGTTGGTGCAGGACAAAATATTTTTAATTTTTCTTATTATGGTCTTTTGAATCCTGTTTATATGTTGTCTTATTTTTTACCTTTTGTTCCTATGGTAAATTATGTTATGTTTATAAGTGTAGTTACTGTTTTAGTAGGAACTTTACTTATGTATTATTTTCTTAAAGATAAATTTAATAGTAAAGTATCTTTTGTAGGTAGTCTTTTATATTTGTTTGCTTGTCCTATTATTTTTCATGCACATCGTCATGTTATGTTTGTAAATTATATGCCTTTTTTAATTCTTAGTTTAATTGGTGTTGATAAGTATTTTAAAAATAATAAAAGTTTACTTTTAATTGTTAGTATTTTTCTAATGTTTATGGTTAGCTACTATTATAGTATTGGTGGATGTTTGGTCATTGCTATATATGCTATATATGTTTACTTAAGTAAACTTGAAAAGTTTGAAGTTAAAGATATGCTTATGACTGGTCTTAAATTTATGATTCCTTGTATTCTGGGTGTTCTTCTTAGTAGTTTATTATTATTTCCAACTTTATATGTTATTTTAACTAGTAGAACAGATTTTGGTGAAAGTCTTAAATTTTCTCACTTAGTTATGCCTTCTATTAATATGTCTTCTTTGCTTTATGGTAATTATGCAATTGGTTTAACTAGTATTAGTGTTCTTGCTTTGTTAGGTAGTTTATTAATAAAGAAAAAAGATATTAAATTTTTAAGTATTAGTCTTTTAGTTATTTTATTAATTCCTTTATTTACATATTTATTAAATGGAGGATTATATATTAGAGCTAAAGTTTTAATACCGTTTATCCCACTTTTTATTTATTTAATTACTTATTTTTTAAATTATATAAAAGAAATAAATAGTAAAAAATTATTAATTTTATTTTTAGTGGGTAATCTAATTATATGGCTAAATGGTTATCGTGAATTATATTATTATGGTGATGTTTTAGTTAGTGTTATTATTTTATTAATTTTTATTTATTATAAAAAAAGTTTTGTGTTATTTGGATTAGTAGTTATTGCTTTTGTTAATTGTTTTATTTATAACAAGACTGAAAATTATGTAAGTTATGATTATTATGATGATGTATTTGATGATACTCTTTCTATTAAAGAAGTTCTTGATAGTGATGATAGTTTTTATCGCTTTAATAATGTCGATGATGTTAGTGTAACGATGAATAAAATATATGATATTAATTATTTTCAAACATCTTTATATTCTTCTACTTATAATGCTTATTATAAAGATTTTTTAGAACAAGATATGCGTATTGCTTTACCACTTCGTAATGTTTTAGATCAAGTTCAAGTTGATAATGTTTTATTACAAACTTTGATGGGTGTTAAATATATTAAGACTAATTATCCTTCTAAAGATTATGTAAAAGTTTCAGATGATATTTATTTAAATCCTCATGCTTATCCAATAGGTTTTGCAAGTAATAAAGTAAGTAATATTGATGTTTACAATGAGTTAGATTTTCCATATAATTTAGAGTATTTAATGAATAGTATTGTTGCTAATGGGGATTATAAATTAGATAGTAAGATTACTAAGTATGATTTTAATTTAAGTGATATTGTAGGTTTAGATTATGAAGAAATTAATGATGGTTATTTAATTAAAGGAAAACAAGAGATAAGTATTCCTTTAAAAGAAAAGATTAATGATATTTTAATTATTAAGTTTGATTTATTAGAAGCTAGTAAGTGTAGTGTAGGGGATTTAAGTATTACAATTAATGGTGTTACAAATAAGCTTACTTGTTCTAGTTGGGTGTATTACAATAATAATGAATCTTTTGAATATGTTATTAGTAGTAATGAAGGTATTGATAGTTTAGATATAAGTTTTTCTAAAGGGGACTTTAAAATTGGTGATATAGAAGTTTATATTATGCCTAGCATTAGTGATTTTACTTATGATAGTTTTATGGTGGATAATTATAACGGAGATAGTATTAAAGGTCATATTGATGTAAAAGATAGTGGTTATTTTATGTTTACTTTACCATATGATAGCGGCTATACTGTTTATGTAGATGGCAAGGAAGTTAGTTATAAATTAGTTTCTAAAGCTTTTATTGGTTTTCCAATTGAAAAAGGGAAACATAATATCGAAGTTAAATATGAATCTCCTTTATTTAATGTAGGTAAGTTAACTAGTTTATGTTCTTTATTTGGAACTATAATTTATATTAATTTTAATAAGAAGAAAAATAGTGTATAATGATTTAGGTGATATGATGTTACAAGTTGATTCAAGAAAAGTTAAAAAAGGTGATACTTTTATTGCTTTACGTGGTGTGGATACTGATGGTCATGATTATATTTTGAAGGCTATTAGTAATGGTGCTAGTAAAGTTATTTGTGAAGAAGGAAATTATGATGTTGAAACAATTATTGTTCCTGATACGAGAGATTATTTAGCTAATTATTTAAAAGATGGTTTTAAAGAAATCAGAGATAAAGTTAAAATAATTGGTTTAACAGGTACTAATGGTAAGACAACAACAGCTTTTCTTATTCATGAGGCCTTTTATCTGTTAGGTGTTAAAGCCGCATATATTGGAACGATTGGTTTTTATATGCATGATAAAATTCGTTCTTTAAATAATACAACACCTGATTTATTTGATTTATATAGTATGTTTTATGAAGCTTATGAAAAAGGTGCTAAAGTAATTGTTTTAGAAGTTAGTAGTCAAGGTATTAGTTATGGTAGAGTAAGAGGTATTTTATTCGATATGGCTATATTTACTAATTTAACACCTGATCATTTGGATTATCATAAGACGATGGAAAATTATGCTTTAGCTAAACAAGAGTTATTTAAGCATGTTAAAGATTGTGCAATTGTTAATGGTGATGATGACTATAAAGATTATTATTTATTAGATAATAATAAAAATATTACTTATGGTTTTAATGTTAATGATTATCAAATTAAAGATTATAAGATGAGTCATCAAGGGACAATATTTACTTATGTTAATCCTTTAAAACAAGAATTTGTTGTTAAGACACCACTTATTGGTAAATACAATTTATATAATTTGATGGGTGTTATAGTTTCTTTAAAGGAATATGGTTTTTCTGATGATAATATTGTTAGTATTTTAAAAAATTTAAAGGCACCTAATGGCCGTATGGATATTATTCCTTATCATAATAATAGTATTATTATTGATTATGCTCATACACCTGATGCAATAGAAAAGATTATTAGAACAGTTAAAGAGGTTACCCATGGTAAAATAATTACAGTATTTGGTTGTACAGGTGATCGTGATCGTATGAAAAGGCCAGTTATGATGCAATTAGTTACTAATTTATCAGATTATGCGATTGTTACAAGCGATGATTTACATAATGAATCTTTTGTTCATATTTTAAATGATATGTTAGAAAATAATAAGAATACTAATTATGAAGTTATCAGTGATCGAGCTCGTGCTATAAATAAAGGTATATCTTTATTAAAAGAAAATGATGTACTATTAATTTTAGGTAAAGGTCATGAAGAATTTATGATTGTGAAGGATGCGAAGATTCCTATGAATGATCGTAAGATTGTTTTAGATATATTGAAGGAAGAAGTTAGATAGTTAAACACTTTTTATAATAATTCATAAATTATTATAAGAGGTGTTTTTTTTGAAAATTAAAGTTAATTCTAAAAAGGTAGTAAAAGGAGATACTTTTATTGCTTTAGGTAAGGGACATAATTATATAGATGAAGCTATTAGTAATGGAGCTAGTAAAGTTGTTTGTGAATATGGAAGTTATGATGTTGAAACTTTAGTTGTACCTAATACACATGAATATTTGTGTAATTATTTGAAAGAAAATTATTATGATAAAATTAAAGATTTAAAGCTTATTGGTATCACTGGAACTAATGGTAAAACAACAACTTGTTATCTTTTATATCAAGCTTTAAATAATAGTAATATTAGGTGTGCTTATATTGGGACGATTGGTTTTTATATGGATTCAAAAGTTCGTGATTTAAATAATACGACTCCTGATATATATGAATTATATGAGATGTTATTAGAATGTGTAGAATATGGTTATACGCATGTAGTGATGGAAGTAAGTAGTATTGCTTTAAGTTTAAATCGGGTTGAAACTTTAAAGTTTGATATTGCAGTATTTACTAATTTGACGATTGATCATTTGGATTTTCATAAAACTATGGAAGATTATGCTCTTGCTAAACAAAAATTATTTAAGATGTTAAAGACTGATGGTATGGCTTTTATTAATAATGATAGTGATTATAAAAATTATTTTATGTTTGATAAATATTTAACCTATGGTTTTACTAAAAGTGATTATACTATAAATAGTTATAGTTTAAATATGAGTGGTACTAGTTTTAAAGTTAATGGTAATAGTTATCATATGTCATTAATTGGTAGACATAATCTTTATAATATGTGTGTTGTAATAGCTATTTTAGATTATTTAAATGTTAATAGTGATATAAGTATTTTACATCATCCAAAAGGTCGTATGGATTTAATTAATTATCAAGATAATTTAATTGTTGTTGATTATGCACATACACCTGATGCGGTTTTAAATGTTATAAATACGGTTAAAGAGATAGATCATAATCATATATATATTTTAATAGGTTGTGGTGGTAATAGAGATAAGAGTAAAAGAAGTGTGATGGCAGATATTGCAACTAAATATTGTACGAAAGCTATATTTACAAGTGATAATCCAAGGCGTGAAAAACCAGAGGATATTTTAGAGGATATGGTTAGAGATATTAAACAAAATAATTATGAAATTGCCCAAAATCGTAAAGAGGCAATAAGAAAAGGTATACAAATGTTAGAAAAAAATGATATACTATTAGTGCTTGGAAAAGGACATGAGATTTATCAAATTATTGGTGATGTTAAATATCCTTTTGATGATAAAGAAATTATTTTAGATATTATTAGGAGTTGATATCGTGTTAATATTAGCCAAAGCTGTTTTAGCACTTATGATTGGGTTTATATCTTCCATTGTTTTTGGCTTTTTTCTAATTCCTATGTTAAAAAAAATGAAGATGGGTCAAACCGTAAGTATTTTTTTACAAGGGAATCATTCAAGTAAGAATGGAACACCAACAATGGGTGGTTTAATTTTTATTGTTCCAACTATTTTTACAGTTATTGTATTATTGTTAATGAATAAGATGGAATTTTCAGAAAATTTATTTATTGTGTTATTTGTTTTTTTAGCACATGCTGTTTTAGGTTTTATGGATGATTATTTAAGTATTAAAAGACATGATAATGAAGGACTTACCGAAATTCAAAAATTAGCTGGTCAATTATTTATTGCTTTAATATTTTTCTATATTTTTATGGCATGTGGTGGAAATCCAGTATTAGATATTCATACTTTAGGTATTAAAATAGATATGGGATGGTTCTATGGTTTATTCTTATTATTTATTTTAGTAGCTAGTAGTAATGCTGTTAATTTAACTGATGGTTTAGATGGTTTAGCCGGTGGCCTATCTTTAATTTCTTTTTTAGCAATGGGTATTATTGCTTGGGGATCTACGTGGGCTAGTGGTAATGAAGATATGGCTATTTTCTGTTTTATTTTAGTAGGTTCATTATTAGGATTTTTATTTTATAATACTTATCCTGCTAAAGTATTTATGGGTGATACAGGTTCTCTTGCTTTAGGTAGTGCACTTGCAACTGTTGCTATATTAACTAGTCATGAAATTACTTTAGTTATTATAGCTGGAGTATTTGTTGTTGAAACTTTATCTTCAATTATTCAAATATTATCAATAAAGTATCGTCATAAAAAAGTTTTCTTAATGGCGCCACTTCATCATCATTTTGAAAAATTAGGTTGGGCTGAACAAGATATTGTAAAATTATTTTATTTCTTTGGTCTAGTATTATGTATGATGTCAATTGCTTTTGGGGTATGGTTATAAAACCATATCTTTTTTTGACAAAATATTTTGCATTTTCTTTTTCTTTTTGATATAATGATTTAGATGATAGAAAAGAGGTGTCATATGACAGATAAAGATTTTATTATAGAAGAACCTGAGACATTAGAAAATAAACCAAAAGAAGAAGTTTTGACTTTTGAACCAAAAGAAGAAGTACTTAGTTTTGATGTTCCAGCTAAACCTTCTATTGAACAAGTAGTAACACCTATTCCACAAACAAATATCGAACAAGTTGTTAGTAATCCAGCGCCTGAAGTAGTAACGCTACAATCACAACCAAAACCACAACCTGTTTATAATATAGTGCCACCTTCAGTTGCGGATGCTAGAGAAAAAGCTAAGGCAAGTGAAGATGCAGAATTATTAGATTTTGGGTTTGGACCTAAGCCAGAAGTTAGTAATCCAGCACCTCAAACAATGGTACAACCACAAGTACAACCTACGGTAGAACAACCAGCAGTTCAAACTACTGTAGAGCAACCTGTGGGAACTAGTGCTATAGCTACTATGGCAGGATCACAAATTGCATCTACTATGGAACCACAAGTAGCACAATCTACAGAAGAAGCAATTATTAAAGAAGTAACTACAGCAGCGCCTAATAAAATAAATGATGATGTTTTAAAAGTAGAAGATACAATGCTTAGTAATAATTTAAAAGAAGATGTTAATGAAGCATTGAAAGCAAAAGATGAAGAATCACAAAATAAAAGAGCACGTGCTTTTATTATTACGTTATTTTTATTGTTAGGTGTTACAATTTTATTGTTACCAGTATTAACAAATATATTTTCATAAGAAATACCAGGTTTGGTATTTTTTATTTTGAAATTTGACTTTATTTATTTAAAATAATAAAATATGAATATATCTCTTGAAAAAGTTATAAAAAACATGTATTCTATAATTGAATTATGGGAGGATGATGCATATGTTTAGTGCTGATACAATAGCAAAATATTATTTATCTAAAGATCCTGATAGAATATTATTTAATAAGAATGTTGTTACTAAAAATGATAGAAAATTCTATGAAGGTAATGTACGATTAAATAAGTATTTGTTTTTATCACAGGTTGTTTATTTAGCAAGGTATGGCAAAAAACTTATTTCAGATAATTTTGTAGCTTATGATAATGGACCAGTTATAAAGGAAATTATAACTGAATATCCAATTATTTCATCAAGAAATGAATTTGTTGAAATTGATAGTCAAACTAAATTGTTTTTGGATAAAATATATGATGCATTAATTAATGCATCATATGAAGAACTTATCGAAATAACGCATGAAGATCCTGAATGGTTAAATCTTAGTAAAAATACGTTTGATGCACCAATTATGAATTTAGAAAAACATATTGATGAATATAAACAAAGATATAAAGGATTAATTGCAGCATTAAAATTATGAAAAAAGAAGAATTAGAAATAGGTCAAATTTTATGGCTAAATGTTAGATATCAAATAGATGTTATTTCTAATATTAAACACCCTATGTTAATTGCTAAAATTGAAAATGATTATATAGAAGTTATAGCAATAGATAAAACAGCAGGAAAAATGCATCAATTATTCCACAACTATAATTTTTATATAAATTGTGAAAATCCTAAAGAAAGTGTTATATATGAAGATAGTTATGCACAACTAAATACAAAACTTACTATTGATAAGATAGAGGAACTGAAAAGTGCTAGAAAAACATGTGCAAAACTTTCTCAAAATAAACTTAGTGAGCTTTTGAATGAATATAACGAATATCAAGTAAAGTATGGTGTTGATGAACAAAGAATTGTTCATATGACTAGTAAAGAAATTTTAAGTTTAAATACTGATTTGATTGATAAGAAAGAATTGGAAGTTGTCTAATTCTTTTTTTATTTAAATATATACAAATGGTTATATATTTGGTAAAATAGAAATATATAGAATAAGAGGGATATTTATGGAAAGAATGATAAAAGTTAATTATAGAGATCTTGAAACAAAAGAATTTATGACTGGTACAACACTTCGTGAAATAAGTAAAAGTTTTCAAAGAAATTATAATTTTCCTATTTTAATTGCGAAAGTAGATAATGAACTTGCTGAACTTTCAGAACCTATTACGAAGAAATGTGATATTGATTTTTATGATCGCAGTAGTAGTATAGGTAATAGTATTTATGGAAGAAGTTTACAGTTTTTAGTTGTTGTTGCGGCTCGTAGACTTTTTGGTAGTGATACTGATGTTGTTGTTGAACATTCTATTGATAAAGGTTTTTATTGTGAAATTCATGGTGCTTCTATTGATAAGCCGTCTATTCGTGCATTAGAAAAAGAAATGAAAAAATTAGTTGAAGAAGATTTGAATTTTACTAAAATTAGTGTTTCACGTATTGAAGCGATTAATTTTTTTAGAAAAAAGAAACAAATTGATAAAGCTAAAGTTTTAAAATATATTAGTAATACTTATATTAATTTATATCGTTTAGATGATTATTATGATTATTATTATGGTGATTTAGCTTATAGTACTTCACAAATTGATGAATTTAAATTAACTTATATAAAAGATAATGGATTTGTTGTAAGTTATCCAGATATTTATACACCATTTGAAACTATTGAATATGTACATCATACAAAGTTATTTGATAGTTATTTAGATTATACTAAATGGGGTAGAGCATTAGGTATAAATAATGCAGCTGATTTAAATGAAAGAGTGTCAACTGGTAATTATGGTAATTTAATCCGTATTGCCGAAGCACATTATGATCATCAATTATCTAATTTAGCTGATATAATTTATCAAAAAAGAAAACAAATAAAAGTTATTTTGATTGCTGGTCCTTCTAGTAGTGGTAAAACAACAACAAGTAAAAAATTAGAAACTTATTTAGCTAGTAAAGGATTAGTAACTCATCCTATTTCAACTGATGATTATTTCTTAGATCGTAAATATACACCAAGAGATAAAGATGGTAATTATGATTTTGAAACAATTAAAGCAGTTGATGTTGAATTATTTAATAGACATTTAGTAAAACTTATTGATGGGGAAAGAGTATTATTACCAGAATATAATTTTATGACTGGTGAACGTGAATACAAGAAAAAATATGTTGAATTAAAAGAAAATGATATTATTATTATTGAAGGAATTCATGCTTTAAATGAAGATTTAACACAAGCAATTGAACGTAAAAATAAATTTAAAGTATATATATCTCCATTAACACAATTAAATATAGATAATCATAATCGTATTCATACAAGCGATACAAGAAAAATAAGAAGAATAGTTCGTGATAATAAATATCGTGGTTATGGTGCAGGAGATACACTTAATTCATGGAAGAAAGTTCGTGAAGGAGAAGAAAAATGGATTTTTCCTTTCCAAGATGAAGCCGATTATATTATTAATTCAGCCCTTATCTATGAATTGGGAGTATTAAAAACATATGTAGAACCATTACTATTCTCAGTTAAAGAAGATGATCCTATGTATAGTGAAGCTATAAGACTTATTAATTTCTTAAGAAACTTCTTACCTATACCTAGTGATGAAGTTCCAAAAGATTCTATCTTAAGAGAATTTATTGGTGGTAGTTGTTATAATGAATAAGCAGTTTTAACTGCTTATTTTTTGTCAATATTTGTCAACAAAATAATAAGTTATTGAAAAAATGATAAAAAAAATTTATAATTAAAATAAGGAGGGGTTGTATGACAAAAGTAGCCATAAATGGATTTGGAAGAATTGGAAGATTAGTATTTAGAATAATGGAGGAAGATCCTGAGTTAGAGGTTGTTGCAATTAATGATTTAACTGATGCAGAACAATTAGCTTATTTATTAAAGTATGATACATCACATCGTAGTTATCGTGTTGATGAAATTTCTCATACTGAAGATAGTATTAAGGTTAACGATCGTTTAATTAAGATTTATAGTGAAACTGATCCTGCTAATTTACCATGGGGTGAATTAGGTGTTGATGTTGTATTTGAATGTACAGGACATTTTACTAGTAAAGATAAAGCAATGGCTCATATTAATGCTGGAGCTAAGAAAGTAATTATTAGTGCACCTGCTAAAGGAGATTTAAAGACTATTGTATATAATGTTAATGAAAATACATTAGATGGTAGTGAACAAATTATTAGTGCAGCTAGTTGTACTACTAACTGTTTAGCACCTGTTTTAGATGTTTTAGATCGTGAGTTTGGTATTGTTAAAGGTTATATGACAACTGTACATGCTTATACTAATGATCAATCAGTATTAGATGTAGCGCATAAAAAGGGTATTAAAGCTCGTCGTGGACGTGCAGCAGCAGCTAATATTGTTCCTACAAGTACAGGAGCAGCTAGTGCTATTGGATTAGTATTACCTAATTTAAAAGGTAAATTAGATGGTGGAGCATTACGTGTTCCTACTACTACTGGTTCAGTAGTTGACTTAACATTAGAATTAAAAGAAAATGTTACTGTTGATGATATCAATGAAGCATTTAAGAAAAATGAAAATGAAACTATTAAGTTTACAATGGATCCAATTGTGTCAAGTGATATTATTGGTTCAAGTACTGGTGCTTTAGTAGATGGACTTCTTACTAATGTTTTAGATGTAGATGGAAAACAACTAGTAAAAGTAGTTGCTTGGTATGATAATGAGATGGGATATTCTACACAAATGGTAAGAACTGCAAAATATTTGATGAAAAAATAAAAAAAACTATTGCATTGAGTCAAAAAATATGATACGATTATAGTGTGTTGCTAGAAACCAGGCAATGCACATTTTCGGGGGTTAATACCCTCATATATCTTCAGGCCACCTTCGGGTGGCTGTTTTTTGTTGCTTTTTTAATACTTTTGATATAAAATTAAATTATAGAAAATAGGTGTTAAGATGAAAAAAAGAGGATATACATTAGTAGAATTATTAGGTATATTAGCGGTAATGGCTATTATGCTTTTAATAACTGTACCGGCTATTATAAGAACAATGAAAAATGCTGATAATCAAAAATATATAGCGTTTCAAAATTCAATAACAAATGCTGCAGAATTATATTATGAAAGTGATCCTAGTAAATATCCATTAAGTAATGGTATAGGATATATTTTAGTTCAAGATATTATTGATGCAGGTTATTTAAAAAGTACTATAACTGATCCTAAAACAGGAAAATTAATTGATGGTAGTACTTTTGTAGAAGTAAAATTAAATGATGATAAAACAAAAACATTTACATATCCTGCTGACTTATTAACAGTAGATGAAATAGCAATTGATAATGTGTGTACTGATACTAAAACAACCGAATGTTATAAAAAAGATGGTGATGAATACATCTATATAGGAGCAAGTGGAACAGGCGGTATTAACTGGCTATGGTATGGAGGTCATTCATGGCGAATTATAAAAGTAAATGCTTCTACTAAAAAAGCAACTCTTATAACATCATATCCAGTAACAGCAATATCATGGGGAAGTAGTGATTGTATAACCAATCAAACATGCAATGCGTTAGAAAAATCATATGTAGGAGATTGGTTAAATAATGTATTTGTAAAATCATTACCAAGTAACGTACAATCAAAATTAGAAAATATGACATATACAAGAAAAGTATATAATGGAAGTAGTGTCGTAGAAGAAGAAATAAATAATGTTAAAGTTAGACTTTTAACAGAAAATGAATATACAACATATGGTGGAGAAGATAGTTATTTAGATATTAAAGATGTTTATTGGTTGGCAGATGTATATAGTTCGTCTTACGTCCGTTACGTGTACTACTACGGCAGCTTGTACGGCAGCAGTCCGTCGAGCTCGCATGGTGTGCGCGCCATTGTGGAAATATCTGATATCACCATTACCGAAGGTGATGGTACTCTTAGCGCGCCATATATTGGAAATACAAGCAAAGCTACAAATGTATCAAATATTGCAGTCGGAGAATATATAAGTGTTCCAAAAAGTGATGGAGGAACATATTTAGCACGTGTAGTAAAGCATGATCAAAATGGGACAAAAGTTATTCTAAATGGTTTATATGCAAAAAGTACTTTTGGAAGTAATTCAACATTCTCAACAAGTAGTACAATATACACTGGAGCTTTAACAGAATTCAAAAATAGTCTAGATAGTAATTATTTTGATAGTACTAATCATAATTTCAATATGACAATGTATGGAAGTGGTGCAAATTATGCAGATACAACAACCATGTTTAATGGAAATATAGGATTAGCAAGTGTCGGAGAAATGTTCAGTGGAAATGATATAGATATGGTTTATCCTACTAGTAATCCTAAAACATTTGTTGATGCAAGTAAAATATTAAATCCAACATTGAGTTATTATTATTGGTTAATGAATGCCTATAGTTCGTCTTACGTCCGTTACGTGGACTTCGTCGGCGGCGTGAGCAACAGCAGTCCGTCGAGCACGAATGGTGTGCGCGCCACATGGTATGTTAAAGATGTTGCTATAACAGGTGGTAGCGGAACTGCAAATGATCCATATACATTAAAGTGATTTACATATTAGTAGACAGTTATTGTCTACTTTTATTGTGTTATTTTTTAATTTGTTATAAAATAAAGATGGTGATGATATGAAGAAGACGATAAGAGATTTAGATTTAAGTGATAAGAGGGTTATTATTAGGTGTGATTTTAATGTGCCTATTCATGATGGTAAGATTACTGATGATAATCGTATTGTGGCTAGTTTAGAGACTATTCGTTATGCGATGGATCATGGTGCTAAAGTGATTCTTATGAGTCATTTAGGTCGTATTAAGAGTGAAGAGGATAAGGCTAAGAATAGTCTTAAGGTTGTTGCTAATAGGTTAAGTGAGTTATTGGGTGTTAGTGTTAAGTTTGTGCCTGCAACTCGTGGTGAGTTATTAGAAAATGCTATTAAGGATATGGTTAGTGGCGATGTTCTTCTTATGGAAAATACGCGTTATGAAGATTTGGATGGCAAGAAGGAAAGTGGCAATGATAGTGAGTTAGGTGCTTATTGGGCAAGTTTAGCTGATTTATATGTTAATGATGCTTTTGGTACTGCTCATCGTGCTCATGCTTCTAATGTTGGGATTGCTAGTCATTTAGATAGTGCGGTAGGTTTTTTAATTGAGAAAGAGTTAAATGTATTGGGAAAAGCTATTGATACACCTGTTAGACCTATGAGTGTTATTTTAGGGGGATCTAAAGTAAGTGATAAGATAGGTGTTATTGAAAATTTAGTTAATAAAGCTGATTATATTCTAATTGGTGGGGGTATGGCATATACTTTCTTGAAAGCTAAAGGTTTAGAGATTGGTAAGTCTTTATTAGATAGTGATAATCTTGATTTTTGCCAAGATATGTTAAGTAAGTATGGTGATAAGATTATTTTACCTATTGATAGTGTTGTTACTGATGATTTAGAAAGTCATAATACTATTTTAGAAGTTAGTGATATTCCTTCTGATATGATGGGTGTTGATATTGGTTCTAAGACTGTTAGTTTATTTAAAGAGTATTTAGATAAGAGTAAGACTATTATTTGGAATGGACCAGTTGGGGTTTTTGAAGTTCCAGAGTTTAGTCATGGAACTAAAGCTTTATTGGATGTTATTACTAGTGGTTCTGCTACAACTATTATTGGTGGTGGGGATACTGGTAGTGCGGTAACTAATTTAGGTTATAAAGATAAAGTTAGTCATATTTCAACTGGTGGTGGCGCTAGTTTAGAGTTAATGGAAGGAAAAGTGTTACCTGGTATTGACGTTATTAAAGAGAAGTAATTCTCTTTTTTGTTACAAATTTGTAAGTTAGTTATATGGTGTTGATAAAAATGGTAAAATATTATAAAATGTTATGTAGGTAATGATTATGGAAAAAAGAAAAAACAAGAAACAAATATGGAATATTATTTTACTTATTGGAATCACAATGCTTGTGTTATTTTTTGCATTGAAAGATAATTTTGATGAAATAGTACATGAGATTATGCATGTTAATGTATGGTGGTTATTAGTTGGAGTCTTTTTATTTTTAGGTTCACTATTTTTAAGAAGTATTTCTCTATGTAGTTTAGTTAAAGAGTTTAAACCTAGTTTTAATATGAAGGGTACTTTTCATTTAGCGCTTGTAACACAATTTTTCAATGCGGTTACACCTTTTGCAACAGGGGGACAACCTTTTCAAGTTTATTATTTAAAGAAGAAAAATATCAGTTTAACTAATAGTACGAATATTATTATTCAAAATTTTATTGTGTATCAAATTGCTTTAGTAATACTTGGTACGGTTGCTATTTTAAGTAATCATTTTTTCCACATTTTTAAGGAAGTCGGAGTATTAAAAGAATTAGTAACACTTGGTTTTGTTATTAATACATTTGTTGTTATATTGTTATTTTTTATTACTTTTGCGAAGAGTGTCAATAAGTTTGTTACACGTATTGTTTTGTTTTTATTAAATAAACTTAAAATTGTTAAAGACAAAAAAGCTGCTTATGATAAGTGGGAAGATTATATTAATAATTTTAGTAAGGGTGCGAAAGCTTTAACGATGCGTAAAGGGTTAATGTTTAAGTGTATTTTACTTAATTTGGCTGGTTTATGTGCTTTATATATTATTCCTTTGGCTGTTGCTTATAGTTTTGGTTATTATGATAGTTTTACAGGTATTGAAGCTATTATTGCGAGTGCTTATGTTATGCTTATTGGTTCTTTTGTGCCAATTCCTGGGGGAACTGGTGGATTAGAGTATGGTTTTGTTGAATTTTATGGTAATTTTATTAGTGGTGGCGCATTAAGTGCGATGATGTTATTATGGCGTGTTATAACATATTATTTTGGTATGTTAATTGGTGGTATTGCGTTAAATATTAGTGGAAAGAAGGATTAATATGCGCATTGGGATTTTTACAGATACTTATCCTCCATATATTAATGGGGTATCAACTAGTATTGTGATGTTAGAAAGTGCTTTAAAGAAGATGGGGCATGAAGTTTTTATTGTAACTGTTAATCCTGATAAATATTCTTTTAAAGAGGATGATCATATTATTAGAATACCTGGTATTCCAACTGGTATTTATGATTACCGTTTAACAGGAATATATCCTTTGAAAGCAATTAAAAAGATTAAGAAATGGGATTTAGATGTTATTCATTCACATACAGAGTTTGGGGTTGGAACTTTTGCACGTATTATTGCTAAACAATTAGATATTCCACTAGTTCATACTTATCATACGATGTATGAAGATTATGTTCATTATATTACAAAAGGTTATTTTAATCGTTCTAGTAAGAAGTTAGTTGAGTATTTAACAAAATTTTATTGTGATAAAACGGCTACAGAATTAATTGTACCAACTAAGAAAACTTATGATTTGTTTAAAGAAAAATATCATTTTGAAAAAGATGTGCATATTGTACCAACAGGTATTGAAATAGAAAGATTTTTTAAAGAAAAATTTGATTCTAAAAAAGTAAATGAATTGCGTCGTAGTTTAAATTTAAGTAAAGATGATTTTGTTATTTTATTTGTTGGACGTTTGGGTGATGAAAAAAGTGTTGATGTTTTAATTGATGGTCATGTTTTAATTTCGAGAAAGTATCCTAAAGCTAAATTAGTTATTGTTGGAGATGGACCTGATATTGATAAATTTAAAAAACGTGTTAAACGTCTAAAGTTAGATAATAATGTTATTTTTGTAGGCCGTGTGCCATGGAAAGAAGTTCCTCTTTATTATCAATTAGCTAGTGTTTTTGCAACCGCATCAAGAACAGAAACACAAGGACTTACGGTTATTGAAGCAATGGCTGCAAGTGTTCCGGTTGTTGCTGTTAATGATGAAGCATTTAATAGTATTGTTAAAGAAAAAGTTAATGGTTGTTTATTTGATAATCGTAAGGAATATCAAAATAAAGTTATGGATTTAATAAATAATCCTAATTTGGTTAAAGAGATGGCATATGAAGCAAGAAAAAGTGCTGAACCACATAGTGCGAAATATTTTGCACAAAATGTTTTAAAAGTTTATTTAACAGCGCTTGGTGATCGTGGTGTTAAAAAAAGAGGATTTTTAGATCGTATGAAGCGTGTTATAAAAAGGGGAATATATCATGGGTAAAAAGATAGTTGTTGCCAATTTAAAAATGAGTATGAATACTAGTGATATTAATATTTATTTAAAGAGTATTAAAAATTTAAATAATAAGAATGTTGTTATATGTCCTACATCTATTTACATTCCATATTTTTTAAAGCAACATTTTTATGTTGGTATTCAAAATGTTTATAAGGAAGACTTAGGTGCTTATACAGGAGAAGTTAGTCCTTTACAAGCTTATACAATGGGTGTTCGTTATGTTATATTAGGACATTCGGAAAGAAGAAATTATTTTAAAGAAACGAATGAATTAATTAATGAAAAAATTAAAGCTTGTTTAAAAAATAATTTGAAAGTTATTTTATGTATTGGTGAATCTAAAGAAGAAAAAGATTTATTAAAAACAAAACGTGTTTTGAAAAAACAATTAGTAACTTGTTTAGATGGTATCGATATAAAAAATGTTATTATTGCTTATGAACCAATATGGGCAATAGGTACAAAAGTTACACCTACTAATTTAGAAATAGGAGATACTATAAGTTTTATTAAAGATGTTGTTTATGAATTAAAGAGTGATGCTATTAAAGTTTTATATGGTGGTAGTGTTAATGAAAAAAATATTAAAGAATTAAACACTATTAGTAATGTTGATGGTTTCTTAGTTGGTGGAGCATCAACTGATTTTAATAAGTTTAAAGTAATAATTGAAGAAGTAACAGAATAGTTACTTCTTTTATGTTTTCGACAAAATTAGCTATTTTTTACTCTAGTCATATTTTAGAGAAACATTTATAATTTATATATGGCAGTATTAGGAGGGGAATATTTATGGAAAAGACAAAAGTTTTAATGATTGATGATAATGAATCATTAGTAGAAATGGTAAAAGAATATTTTAAAAATAATGATAGTATTAATATTGTTTTAAGTGCGAATGATGGCGAAGAAGGAATTAAAAAAATAGTTGATAATCAAGATAAATACGATGTTATTTTGCTTGATTTGTTAATGCCTAAAAAAGATGGATTATATGTTTTAGAGCAAATGAAGTTATTAGAAATTAATAAGCCTGTTATTGTTGCAACTAGTTATAATAGTGTTGATGCGATTAATGAAGTTGCAAGTTATGGTGTTAATTATTTTATTTTAAAACCATTTGATTTACCAGATTTAGAAAAAAGAATTATATCTTTTAAAGGTACCAATACTAAAGGTAGAACCATTGATTTAATGCAGACAAATTTGAATACAACAATTACACGTATGTTACATGATTTGGGAATACCTTCTCATATCAAGGGTTATAATTATATTCGTGAGGGAATATCTTTAGTTTATGAAAATCCTAGTATGATTGGTGGGATTACTAAAGAATTATATCCTGCACTAGCAAGTCGTTTTGATACAACAGTGTCAAGAATAGAACGTGCGATTAGACATGCAATCGAGGTTAGTTGGAATAGAGGCGATTTAGATTATATGGAAGAGTTATTTGGACATAGTGTTGATATTGATCGTGCTAAACCAACTAATTCTGAATTTATTGTTACTCTTGCTGATAAACTACGCATCGAACATTATAAAGTTGGCAATTAAATTGTGCTTTTTAAAAAAAATAGGTATAATTAATCCATGGAGATGATATAGTGTATCCGCTCATGGAATATAAACATATATTTGTTTTAGATCCTTTTGATGATAACAAAGAAAGTATCAAACAAGCTATAATAGAAGAAATGACGAAATTAAAAAGAGAATATCAAATTATTGATTTAGATAATTTAGCTTATATTGAAGATTATGTTAGTAAGCTTTCAGATTGTAATAATGTTATGGTGCATAGTGTTGGTAATAGTGCTTTAGATAATGTTATTATAAATGGTTTAGTACATAAAAAAATCATTTTAAATTTATTTTATAAATATAATGATTTAAAAAAAGGTGAGTCTAAAATTAATTTGGGTAGAATAAATAATCGTTATTTTTATAGTGGTGTTATGATTGGTATTGATGCTAATGTGGATAATTATATGTTTAAAGAATTTTCTAAAAATCAATCAAAAAGATTAACTTATTTAAATGGTAATTTAAAAGAGTTATTAAAGTTTAAAGCTATTAAATTATTTATTAATGAACATAGTTATAAATTAACGAATTTATATATTGGTGCTAATGGTGATTTTGCTAATGTTCATTTTAAAGATGCTGATAATTTATATAATACTAGATTAGATTATGGTGTTATAAAAAGACATGGTCGTTTATTTCTGGCTCAACATTTATTAAAAAAAGAGTTTAAAATTTGTAATAATTTAAATTCAAATAGTGTTAAGGAATTAGAGATTATTACTGAGAAACCAGTCATTGTTGATTATGATGGTATGAAGTTATATTCTGATGAAATAAATGTTACTATTGAACCACGATGTTTAAAATTATATTATGGTGATCCATATTATATTAATTATAAAGTTGAAAGAAATTTAAAAAAATTTATTAAGAAATAATCTTAATAATTTTTTTATTTTAATTTTTTTTATTTTTTGATACAATGTATATAGGGTGATAGTTATGAAACCAGTAGTTTTATGTATATTAGATGGTGTTGGAATGCGTGATAGTATGCATGGCAATGCTTTTAAAATGGCTAAAAAGCCAAATTTTGATTATTTGTGGAATACTTATCCACATAGTTTATTGGAAGCAAGTGGTGAGTTAGTTGGACTTCCTAAAGGACAAATGGGTAATTCCGAAGTAGGACATTTAAATATAGGGGCAGGACGTATTGTTTTTCAACCACTTCAATTAATTACCAAACATATTAATGATGGAACTTTTTTTACTAATGAAGAATTATTGGATGTTATTAAACATGTTAAAGATAATAATTCAAAGATGCATTTATTTGGTTTAGTTAGTGATGGTGGGATTCATTCAACTATGAGTCATTTATTTGCTTGTATTGATTTATGTAAAAAAGAAGGTATTAAAGAGTTATATATTCATGCTTTTTTAGATGGTCGTGATACTTTACCTAAAAGTGCTGGTAAGTATTTAGATATGCTTAATTTAAAATTAAAAGAAGTAGGTATTGGTAGTATTGCAACGATAAGTGGACGTTATTATGCTATGGATCGTGATAATCGTTGGGATCGTATTGAAAAAGCATATGATGCGATTGTTAATAATAAAGGCGAACATTTTGATAATTATAAAGATGTATTAGAAAGTAATTATAATAAAGATATTACAGATGAATTTGTTGTGCCTGCTATTATTGATGAAAAGGGTATGGTTAAAGAAAATGATGGTTTAATTGTGTTTAATTTTAGACCAGATCGTTTACGTGAGTTATTTACTGTTTTAACTAATCCTGATTTTAAAGATTTTAAACGTGATTTTATTCCTAATTTAAAGTTAGTTACAATGCTTACTGTTGCTGATACTGTAAAATTTACACAAGCTTTTCATATGGTTGACTTGAAGAATACTTTAGGTGATTATGTTAGTTCTTTGGGACTTAAACAATTACGTATTGCGGAAACAGAAAAATATGCTCATGTTACTTATTTTTTTGATGGTGGTATAGATAAAGAACTAGAAGGTTGTAAACGTATTTTAATTCCATCTCCAAAAGTTGCTACTTATGATTTAAAACCTAGTATGAGTGCTTATGAAGTTACGGATACTTTACTTAAAGAATTAGATAATAATTATGACATGATTATTTTAAATTATGCTAATGGTGATATGGTAGGGCATACTGGGGTTTTAAATGCAGCTATTGAAGCGGTAGAAGTGTTAGATGAATGTTTAGGAAAATTATATAGTAAAGTAAAAGAATTAGGCGGCGTTATGATTATTATTGCCGATCATGGTAATTGTGAATGGATGTTAGATGATAACAATAATGTTATTACAAGTCATTCAACTAATAAGGTTCCATGTATTATTACAAGTCATGAATATAAAGTTCATGATGGTAAATTAGGTGATGTAGCGCCAACCATTTTAAAACTTATGAATTTGGATATTCCTAGTGAAATGACAGGAGAAATATTGATAGAAAAATAGAAATTTTATTTCTATTTTTTCATATACTAGGAATTTGCTTTGTAAAAAGTTTATATAAAGTTATTGACATGACATAACTATTCGTGATATATTTTCAC
>CALVQV010000010.1 GCA_944358325.1 uncultured Bacilli bacterium | reverse complement strand
TAATTTTATTGATAAGGCAGTAAATTATATTAAATCTGCCATAAACTATCTATTGACATTTACCAGATGTTCTAATTAGAAAAAAAGACTATTTCTAGTCTTCTAAAGCAACATTATGATATACACGATTAACATCTTCAACATCATCTAATAATGTTAAAATACGTTTAAATAGTTCTAAATCTTCACCTTCTAAAGTAATTCTTTCTTTTGGTAACATAGCAATTTCATCTGTTTCAAAAGTAATATCGCCTAATTTAGCTATAATAGCATTTTTAATATCATACAAATCTTTTGGATCACCATAAATAGTTGTAATACCATCTTCATATTCAATATCAGTAATATCAAGTCCAGCCTCAATCATAGTATCCATTGCTTCTTCATCAGTCATACCTTTAAAACCAACAATGCATAAATTATCGTATTGATAACTAACACTACCCATAGCCCCTATTTTAGCATGAGCTTTATTAACAACTGCTCTTAAAGAACTAACAGTACGATTAACATTATCAGTTAAACAATCAACAATTAAAGTTGATCCACTAGGTCCAAATAATTCATATCTTGCTTCACTATATGATTCATCAGCACCACTGTGTACTTTATCGATTGCTCTTTTAATAATATCAGCAGGAACTTGTTCAGACTTAGCTTTATCAACTAATCTTCTTAAAATATAATTTGATTCTAATTCAGTTCCACCATTTTTAGCTGCTTGATAAATTTCTCTTGCATACATAGAATATAATTTACCTTTAGCAGCTCCTGTTTTCATAATACTTGCTTTTCTAACTTCATAAGCTCTTCCCATAATTTCACTCCATTTCCCTATATTTTACTATTATTTATTATATTATTCAAGATGATTTTTAACTCTTTTAGATAAGGCATCTTTGGCTGCCATTTGTTCTGCTTCTTTTTTAGAATGTCCAACACCCTTACCATAGATAATATCATCAATCTTAACTTCTACCGTAAAAGTTTTATTATGTGCTGGCCCTTCTTCATCAATAATGATGTATTCTAAACTACGTCTATCTGTTTGAACTAATTCTTGTAACATTGATTTATAGTCATCAAAAAAATCCGCATTTTTATCTTCAATCATTGGGATTATATATTTATTAATAAAGTTTTTAACAACTTCTAGTCCTTGATCCAAATACATTGCTCCTAAAAAAGCTTCAAAAATATCAGCCACAATCGCTTTACGATTGCGTCCCCCACTTTCTTCTTCACCATGACCAAGACGTAATTCACTATTTAAATCTAAACTTAAGGAATATTCATATAAAGCATTTTCGCATACATAACGACTTCTAAGCTTTGTCATTTCCCCTTCTAACATATCCGGAAATTTTTTATATAAATATTCAGTCATAATTAATTCTAAAACCGCATCACCTAAATATTCCAAACGTTCATAATTATCACATCCTGCTTCATTTGTATATGAAGTATGCGTAAAAGCAGTTTCATACAAAGATAAATTAGATGTCTTAATATTTAGTTTATCTAAAATTTTCATTTTCTCACCCGTTAACATTATAACACATTTTTTCTTTGTTTACTTATAAAACTATTTTTAGTATAATATTAATGTATGAAATATATATTAATAAAATTGATAAAATTATACCAACTTATTCCAGGTCCATGGCATAGTGCTTGTAGACATATCCCTACTTGTAGTAATTATATGCTAGAAGCTATTACGGAATATGGAAGTATTAAAGGAACTTATTTAGGAATTAAAAGAATATTAAGGTGTAATCCCTGGGGAACTAGTGGATATGATCCTGTACCAAAAAAAGGAGATAAAGTATGAAAAAAAGAATATTATTAAGTTTATTATGTATTATCACACTAACTTTAAGTGGTTGTTTAAAAAGAGATCAATTAGAAGATATCGATATATATACAAGTGTTTATTCACTAGAATATATAACTAATTATTTATATGGAGAACACTCAACTATCTATAGTATTTATCCAGATGGCGTTAATATTAATGATTACGAACTAACGAATAAACAAATTGAAGACTATAGCGAAGCTGGTATATATATCTTTAATGGTCTTGGTAAAGACAAAGATTATGTTCAACCAATGTTTAATTATAATAAAAAATTAAAAATAATTGATGCGTCTATGACTATGGAATATGATAATGGCGTGTCAGAATTATGGCTTAACCCATCTAATTTCTTAATGCTAGCGCAAAATATTCGTGATGGCTTACAAGAATATATAAGTAATCACTATCTTCAACAAAATATAGAAGAAAATTATGAAAAACTTAAAGTTGAAGTATCTAAATTAGATGCCAGTGTAAGATTAATGGCTGAAAGTTCAAATTCTAAAACAATTGTTGTTGCAAATGACACTTTAAAATTTTTAGAAAAATACGGTATAACAGTAATATCTATTAGTGAAGAAAGTGCAAACGATAAAACAATTGCTACTGTTAATAATTTAATTAGTAATGGTACTATTGAACACATCTTCATCTTAAATAATGATAGTGAAAATGAATATGTAAAAAATTTAACTGAAAACACAAACGTTGTCAGTACAAAATTACATAGCTTAGATAATATAACAACTGAAGAAAGAAATGCTAAGAAAGATTACATAAGTGTTATGTATGAAAATCTAGAACTAATTAAAGATGAACTATATGATTAAATATTGACAATATTTTAATTATATGATAAAGTTAAAAAGCGTAAAAAAACAAACGAGGAGGAGAAATTATGGCAAAAAAAGTTACAAGTACAAAACCACTATCTGGTAATAGAAGATCACATTCTCTTAGAGCTACTAAACATATGCAAAAACCAAATTTACAAAAAGTTACATTAGATAACGGACAATCAGTTAGAATGACTGCTAGAGAATTAAGAACTTTAAATAAAATAACAAAATAAAACATCTTATCACAAGATGTTTTTTTAATGATATATATTACAATTATCTTCTAAAGTAAGAGGTATTTTATAAAAAACACTATTTCCACTCATATCAATAGCATTTATTTCTAAAAATAAACTATTATCAGCATAATTTTTACATGTCTGTGTATAATCATGAACATTAAAAGTAACTGTTTCTAAAAATGTTTCTAAACTAATACCAACACCTTCACTATAATCATATTCACTAACTTGTGTTTTCGTATTACCATTACTTTCATATAAAACACACTCAATATTTTTATATAATTTATTATCTTCCCCACCACAATAAGTAATGTGTGATATATAAATAGAAGATTTCTTTGTATTATAAGCAATACTTCCAGTAACTTCAAAATTATTACAAGATGCAGATAAAGTTTTAAACTCAAAACTACTATCACGATTAAAAATTAAATATATTAAACTCAAAAATATAATTAAAATAATAATCCCAATTATCCAAAAATATTTTTGATTATTTTTCTTTTTATTTTCCTCACCAAGCAATATATCATCTAAATTAATGTTATACTCTAAACACATTTCTTTTAAGATAGCTATATCAGGTAAATTTTTACCATTTTCCCATTTACTAACTGCTTGATAAGTAACTCCCCATTTATTAGCAAATTCTTGTTGTGTCATCTTTTGCTTTAATCTTATATCTTTAATAAACTTACCAATTTTTTCTTGATCCATACAACCACCTCGACAATTATAATTATACCATAACAAAATTATATTTTAACAAAAAAAAGAAACAATGTGTGGCAGTTGTTTCTTTTAATATTATCTTGTAAATTGATGATGATCTTCAGGTGCTCTCTCATATTTAAATACTTGATACAAATCTTCCTTATTATCACCATTTATTTTTATTAATCTAGCTAAAGTATCAAATTGTGTATCTGTAACTTTATGACCAGCCATAGAAGGATTTGGTATTTCAATTTCAACATGATCATGTACTTTTTCGATATTTACATAACCTAAAAGATTAATAAGAATATCTTTACATCCTAAATTTTTATTTCTATATTGTGGTTTTAACAATTTAAAGTCTTCATACATTTTATTTAAATCTTTATCAAATTTATTAAAAGCATATACAAAAGCAAACTCATCATGAACAGCATCCATATTACCACGTTCAGTAACTTTTAAAAATTCACCTTCAGGACTTACGAAACCATCCCATCCTTTTACTTTTTCAAGCATTTCACCTTTATAACCTAAAAGGCATATTCCCATAAAAAATCCCCTTTCATTTATATGCTTTGGTATTCTATACGAATTATTAATGTTTGTCAAATTAAAAATAGAATGCCTTGCATTCTATTCATGAAAATCTATTAAAGTTAATAATTTTTCAATTGTTTCTTTATTTGTACTATCTTTTTCTAATAATTCGTTAAGAAAGTCTTTAGTATTTTTATTTTGTGGTAACATATACCCTGCTTCACGATACAAGTCTTCACTAATTAATCGATTAGCACGCATTAAAACTTTAGCCAATAACTTTTCTTTTTCATCAGTACTATTATCTTTAATATAATGTGCTATTTGTTCTTGTTCTACTTTACTATTAATAATACGTTTTAATCTATCTACTACTAATTCATCTTTAACTTGAGCTTTTGGATATTTATAAGGTACCATAGAAATTGCTCCTGATGGACAAGCTTTACTACAAGCACCACAACCAATACATTTAGTAAAATCAATTTGACCTGTTTCTGTATCTGTGGCACCCGTAGGACAAACGTATAAACATAAACAATCTTTACTACATAATCTTAAATTACGAACTGCTCTTACTTCACTCATTAGGCACCTCTTTCTACTTCTAATAATTTAAAACTAGGAACTTTGCAAACAGGACATATTTCAGGCTTTTCATCTCCTACATAAACAAAACCACAAATATCACATACATATATTTTTTTATCTTCTGGAATATCAGTATCTAATAAAGTTTTTAAAATCATTGATACTTTTTCACCCCATGTAATAACACGTAAAGCACCTCTATCTTCTTTTTCAGATGCAACTTCTCGTGCTTTTTTATAATTTAAATCTAAATCTTTATTTACCTTTTCAATAAGCTCTTTAAAGTCACCTTTAACTGCTGCTTTACTATTATAATAATTAGCTAACTTAGTAAATAAAGATGCTTCTTCTTCTAAATATTGTTTTTCACAGCCACGAGCTAAACTACTGCATAATGCACTAATTTCTCCATAATTCATTTCGCGTAATTCTTCTTCTGGTTCATTAGACACAATAACTTCTACTGATTCAGCTTTAAATAAGTTTTTAGGAGCTCCACATAATGGACATTTCCAATCATCTGGTAAATCATCAAACTTAACGCCTTCTTTGGCCTCATCATAAACATATCCACAAATAGGACAAATATACTTCTTCATAAATCAATCCTCCTAACAAAATTATAACATAATTATTAAAAAACTATTAACAAATTGATTGTTAATAGTTTCAATTATAATTATTATTTGTCAATTTTTCTATTTTTAAAAAACAGAATTTTAATAGTTAGCAATATACCAACACCAATAAACATCAATGGAATTAATATCCAAAAATTCATTACTTTTATTGTTTCAATAAATGAAGAAGTCATTGCATTTTGAACAAAAATAATACCAATTCCTATAATAGTAAATAATATACCAATATATAGTCCAATGACATCAGTTTTTATTCTATCAAATAATCCTTTTGTCTGCAAAAAGATTAATACAAAAGTCATTCCACCAAGAGTAAAGAAAATACCAAAATAAATTAAAGCAGTATTTCTATTCATATCAACTAAAACAGCATGACTAGGATTATTAGGATCATACTTTATTTTTCTTTCACTGTTTATTTTCGGAATATATCCACTTCCATAATCAGTCTTAATAATATATTCTTTATTATCTACTTTATAAGTGTATATCAAACGATATGTAGTATGTTTATTATAATTGTTATCTTCCCATTTTTCAGTTGAATCAAATATTTCATAATCTTTAAAATAAGCTGTAGTAGTAAGATAATCTTTTGTATTTCTATTAACAATATATGTCTCTTTAATTCCCATAAATAAACAAAAAAGGCCAACTGCTAAAACGATTAATACTAAGAAAAAAGGAATAATCATCATCACATTAAATTTTGAATTACTTTTATTATATAAATTTTTTTTAAAAAACACTTACGAATAAAATATATTCCCATTATCCAAAATGGTATTGTAAATAAAATCATTACATAATTATTTTGTTTAATAACTACATAGCTCCATAACACTATAAAACTAAAGGCGAAAAATAAAAAAACAAAAACATACATTTTATTAAAAATACTAGCATATTTATCTTTATCAAAGATTATACAAATACTTTTCATAATAGAAATAAGTAAACAAATAATAAATGGAATTATCATAAATTTTACTAAACCATCATTATTTGAAAGTACCCAAAATAAAAAAAACATAATAATTAAATTTCTTATAATTAAATTTATATAAATACCTTTTTTCATATGTTATAAGCCCCTTTAACATAATGATCCATTATTATATTAATTTTCATTTCAACAATATTTTATAACAAAGTTGAAATCTATATTAACATAATTTATATTATAGCATAATAAAAGTAGATTTTACATCTACTCGACAAATTATATTTCAAATAAATATGGCGTCCACGACTGGAATCGAACCAGCGACCTACAGCTTAGGAGGCTATCGCTCTATCCTACTGAGCTACGTGGACGTCTATAACCATTTTATAACTTTATAAATCTTTTTACAATAAATAATGCTAATCTTTTAATAATAAATTATCTTTAATATTTTCACAAATAAAACCATCAGCATATTCTTTTACATCTTCATAATCATTTTTATTAGTAACTGTCCATACTAAAACGAACTTATTATTTTTACGTAATTTTTTAACAAATTTAGAAGATGAAGCACTATATTCATATGAATAAAAATCTGGTTTTAAAAAATATTCAAAATTAAAATAACGATAATATATTTTTTTAAATATATTTTTTTCTTTACTAAAATCTTCTTTTAGTAATCCTCTAATATATTTAGGTCTATTACGTCTAAACCAATATATACTCAAATGATTAAATGATTTGACAATAAAATCTCCCTTATAATTATCTAGTAATTTAACTATTTCACGTTCTAATTTTCTTGAAAAAAAATCAGATTTAAGTTCAATATCTAATAATACTTTACCATTAATCATGTTTAAAACATCTTTTAATAATGGAATTGTCTCATTTGTATCTAATAATTTTAAAGATTTTATTTCTTCATAAGTACACTCACTAATTTCCTTATTTACTCCTGTCATTCTTTTTAAATTATCATCATGAAAAATAACTAAATTATTATCTTTTAAAATATGAACATCAAATTCTATTGGTAAATTATTCTTTAATGCTTCTTTAAAAGATAACATACTATTTTCAGGTATATCTTTGTTATTATATAATCCTCGATGGGCTATCATAATATTTTTAAGTTTATCTATTTTCATAATCTACTCCTATTTAATATAAAAATAGACTATATAGTCTATTTCATAAAGTTAAAAATAACAATCATTAATAAATTAGCACCATAACTAAGTTGATACTTAAATTTTTTAGATAATTCATAACCACCAATACATTTATCTACTAAATTAACAACCCAACTTTCTGCATATTTTGGAATCGTTAAATTAATAGGAAACATATGACTTTTAATAATATCTGCTTCTTTATCATTTATTCCAAATACTTCTTTTGCATTTCTAGCTGCTTTTTTAGGATGAACAAAGGTTGAAATAAATCTTTCTGTTTGTGTACGATCTGGATTACTCATAAAAAAGTCATGTAATAAACCTGCACGTGCAACATCCCTAAAATCTAATCTTAAAGCTTTAGCTATTTTATAAGAATAGTAAGATACTTTCAAAGAATGATCATATCTAGTTATTCCATGATGTTCTATATTATCTAATTTATTAAATTCATTATTTAATAAAATATCATCAACTAACTTTGTATATTCAATATCATAACGATATTTATTCATCTAATTGTCACCTCATACCATGTCATTATAACATAAAATAATTATTATGTAAAATTATTCAGTTATAGTTAATTTTTGATTTTTAGGTTGAATTTGAATAAAAGTATTACCATCATTTACCTTTAATTCAGTACCATCTAAATATTTATAAATGGTTTTACTTGATCTACTACTCTTTTCCCAAATAATTGGTATTGCATAACCATTAGTTATATAGTAACCTTCGCCACTACCAATATTATCTAATGTTTGTCTACCATAACTATCAATAGAATAATTTCTAACTTGATATGTAATAATATTTTTAAAAGTATATTGTTCTTTTGTAACTGCATCCTTATGTTCAACATTATTTACATATCTTTTATAAACGCCATTTTCTTTATCATAAACATAACTTGTTGTTATATAGTTAGAATACTTAATAGATACATTATTAGCTAAAATGGCTTCACTATCTTTTATTTCCAGTTTACTTAAATTTTGATTAATAATTGTATAATTTAATAAAGGTTTGCTTTCACTTGTTAAACGATAATTCTTTTTCTTTGCTACTTCTGTAATCTTAGAAATATTTGTAAAAGCTGTATGTTCTAATGCAACATTAAGTGTCATATCGCGCCAAAAAGCATCATCATAAAGGCCATTAATATTATTTATTTTTAAAGTCTTAATATCATTTTGTGCTTGTGGACTCCAACCAAAATGTGTATATATTGCATCATTTTCTAAAGCATAATCTAAATAATAATGACGACTACTACGAACTGATCCTATTCTTTCAGTCGTCTTATCTTTAAATAAGGCCATATAACGTGTTAAACCGCCTTCAACAATTATTTCATAAATAATATAAGCATCGTTTAATCCTGCATGATTAGGACGCGCTTTTTCTTGATTATTTATCATAACAGCAATAGGTCTTGTATCACTTTCTAAGTCTATAATACTAACTTTAGGTGCCTCAAATGGTTTATAATTTTCATTAAAACCTGGAAATACATAATGCCACTCATAGCTACTAACAATATATGCTTCTATACCAATTAGTATGAGTGCGATTATACCAAGTAATAAAGCAAATTTCATCTTATTCTTTTTTGTTTCAGCTTTAGTTTCTTTAGTTTCTATTATTACTTTTTCGATATCATCTTTCATAACCCACCTCTATTATTAACTTCATTATACAATAAAAAAAAGATACTTATCAAGTATCTTAATTTTTCATAGCCTTAAACATTTTTTTCCATAAATCTTTTGAAGAATAATTTAAAATACCAACTTTATATATTTTTAAACCATATTTAATTAATAAATAATTAGTTATAATTGTTAAAATTATAGAAATAATAATATCTATTATACCTATTTGACCAAGCATTAATAGTGATGGTGATAAAATTGCTGAAATAAATGGAACATAAGAAATAATACGTATTAATAATGATCCATGGAACATATTTGACATAATAGCTAAATAATACCCTAATAACGATATTAACATAATTGGTGTTTGTAATTGTTGAAAATCTTCAATATTAGTTGTCATACTTGCTAAAATACCTGCTAATAATGAATAAGCAATAAATGTTAGAACAATTAGAATAAGTGCTAATGGAATAATAAAAATCAATTTATCACTTAAACCACCTTCTAAAAATAAATCTAATAAGCTACCAACATAATCACCTACACCATTAGTAATATCACTACCACCCAATAAATTACGTGCTAAAAAGCCTAAAGCACCATACATAAATAATAAAAATCCTTGTAATAAAACGAAAATATTCCCAGCTAAAACTTTACTAAAAAAGTGTGTTTGTGGTGAAACATTAGAAATAATAATTTCCATACCTCGTGTTGATTTTTCATCATTTACTTCGGCACCAATCATTTGAACTAAGAAAAGAGATAACATGAAAAATGGTAAAATAACTACAGGAAAAACAATACTCATAATCATTGAACTATTTTCATCTTCTGTTTTCTTATCTTCATCTAAAATAACTCGTTCAATGTTGGCAGGTGCATAAATACTTGCTAATTCGCTAGAACTTATATTAGAATTTTCAATCGCAATAGTTGTTTTAACATTGTTTATGGCTTGTGACAATATTTGATAATCTAATGTTTCTATATAACCATTAGATATAACAGAAGCATCTAAATAATTAGTATCATTAGGATTAAAAACAACAACCCATAATCCTTCATTATCAGCCATTTCTTCTTTTGCTTCTTCTAATGATTTATCATATTTTTTAATATCATAACCAGTTTCTTCACTACCATCTAAAGAAATATTTGTATTCTCCATACTAGTTTTAAACAAATCAAAAGAAACATCTGTATTATCTATAACATATATTTCTTGTTTTTTATTAAAATCCCCACCAAATAAAGTTATAATTGAATCGATATTAATAATACCTATTATTGCAATAGCAAGAACTATATTAACAATTAAAAACCATTTAGTTTTAATTTTGCGATTTAAACTAGTTTGCGTTAAAAAACTTAATTTACTTGTCATAGCTTTCACCTACTTTTTCAATAAAGATTTCATTAAGAGATGGTTCTTCAACAACAAATTTAGTGATATTTTTTTTCTTACTAACTTTCTTAAAGACGTCTTCTACAATATCTTTAGACTCTATTTTAACCACTAAATCGCTACCTTCTAATGAAACATCCAAAACACCTTTTATATCTTTTAAATCATCAGTAGTAACATCACCATTAATAATAATATTTTTCTTTTGATAACTTTCTTTTATTTTCTTTAATTCACCAGATAAAACACTTTTACCATGCAATAAAATAACTAGCTTCTTGCAAAACAATTCAACATGTTCCATACGATGAGAAGAAAAAATAATCATACTACCTTCTTTAGACATTTCAATTATTTCTTTTTTAAACATTTCAACATTAAATGGATCAAGCCCACTAAAAGGTTCATCTAATATTAACAATTTTGGTTTATTTAAAATAGCCAAAATGAATTGAATTTTTTGTTGATTACCTTTCGATAATTCTTTAATTTTCTTATATTTATATTCACTAACTTCAAATTTAGCAAGCAATTCATCTAAACGCTTTTCAATTTCTTGTTTGGACATACTCTTCAAAGTCCCATAAAAAATAGCTTGTTCCATGACTGTAAGTTTTGTTAATAAACTTCTCTCTTCAGTTAAAAAACCAATTTTATCTGTCATACTATAATCAATTTTTTTACCGTCCAAAGTAATATTACCACGAGTTACATCAAGTAACCCCATAATCATTCTAAATGTTGTTGTTTTACCAGCACCATTAATGCCTAATAATCCAAATATTTCACCAGGTTTTACTTCGAATGATAAATCATCAACAGCACAAAAATCTCCATAATATTTTGTAACATGTTCTACTTTTAACATATATTCCTCCTACAACCATTTCGTAATTTTAACTTCTTCATCTTTTAAATCTCTATATCTTTTATATAAATATTTAAGCATATCTAATATCATAATAAATTTATTATTATATTCAATATAATTTTGATGAACAAACGAATTAAATTTGTTATCTTTTATATAGATACCTAAAATATAATCAAACCACTCTATTTCTAAAATATTATTATTACTAGTTAAAAACGCACGATACTCATTAATAATATCTTGCGTCAACATATCGTTATCAACATAGTTAATAATTAAATCATAATTCGGACAAAAATCAGAAATCACACTACGTACTTTTAAGCATGACATGATTATCCTCCCTCTTTAGAAAAAACGTATAATATCATTCCATGTAACAACAAGCATTAATAACATTAAAAGCGCAAATCCAATACCATGAATAGTATTTTCTACTTTAGGATTTACTGGACTACCTTTAATTTTTTCAATTACTAAAAATAAAAGTCGTCCACCATCAAAAGCAGGTATTGGCAGAATATTAATAAAACCTACATTAACACTCAAATATCCAATTAAATAAATAATGTTAACAAAACCAGCTTTTGCACTTTCACCAACAACATTAAAAATACCAATTGGTCCAGATAAAGAACTAAGACCTAATTTACCTGTAAATAAGTAAAAAATTATCATAACCATTTGTTCTAATAAATTATAAGTTTTGACAAAACCATATTTTAAAGCAGGAATAAATCCTTTTTCTATTTCAGTTGTAATACCAAAACCATATTTATAAGATTCCGTATCTGTCTTTTCATCTTTAACTTTTTCTGGCTTTATGGTATATGAACTAACTTCACCATTTTTATGTTTAACAGTTAAATCAAGATCTTCGCCTGGTTTAACAAGTGCTAATTGAAGTGTAAAATAATCTGGAGAAGTTACTTTTTTTCCATTGATATTAGTTATAATATCCCCTACTTGTAAATAGTTACTAGCAGGTAATCCTTCTTCAATGCTACCAACATAAACTTCATTCTTAGTAGCACCATAAACTAAAGCAATCCCAAAGAATATAACAATTGCAAGTAAAAAATTAAATAATACACCTGCAACAATTGTCATAAAACGATGTCCCCATGATTTAGCATATAATCTTTTTTCTAAAGGAATTTCATCATCTTCATCTATTTCTTCACCAGCCATCGAAACATAACCACCTATTGGAAATAAACGAATAGAATACATCGTTTCATCATTTTTACGATTAAAACTAAATAACTTAGGTCCCATTCCAATACTAAATTCATAAACATAAATACCTGCTCTTTTAGCAAATATAAAATGTCCAAATTCATGAATCAAAACAGTAATACCCAATACAAAAATAAAATAAATTAATGTCAACATATTATCTTCCTATTCTATATAATTGTTATAAAAAACATAAATCCTAAAGCAATGAAGATTAAACTATCACAGCGATCTAAAACACCACCATGCCCAGGAATCAAATTAGAAAAATCTTTAGCTTTAAAATATCTTTTAATACTTGAGAAAACTAAATCGCCAAATTGTCCTAAAATTGATAAAAATAAACTGATACTAATAATTGTAAATACATTCATATTTGGATTTATAACTAAGTAAAAATAATATGATGCAATTAAAGTACCAAATATAGTTCCACCAAGCATACCTTCCCAAGTCTTTTTAGGTGATATTTCTTCTAATAATTTATGTTTACCTACCAAACTTCCTGTTAAATAAGCATAAGTATCTGTACATATAGCAATTAATAATAAATAGATAGTAGCTTCTAAGCCAGCATTTCTAAGTAACATAAATGAATGAAAACTTGTACCTAGAAAAAAGATACCACCAATTAAATAAAAAGCATCATTAACACTATACTTACTACGATCATGAAACATAACTACTGGAAGCAAATAAGCTATAAATAAACCAGCTATAATGCGAAAATCAATCGTATAAATAATACTATCATTATTAACATTAATAAGCATAAATAAAGTCATCATAATAAAAGATATAAAAACAATAAACGGAGGTAACTTCTTCTTTGTTTGTTTTATATCTAAAAACTCTTTTAAACCTAATAAAGCAATCAAATAAATAGTAGCATTAAAAATAAAGCCACCTTTAAGTAAAATTGGAATTAATACTATCATCATAATTAAAGCACTAATAACACGTTTTTTCATATTATCACCTATTACAAGTATAATACAAAATACATAATTTTACAACAAAAAAAAGAAGCCGTAGCTTCTAAAATGAATCAATATTTATTTTAACTTTAGCATTTCCGTTTACATATGATGATGCTTGCACAATAGTACGAATAGCATTAGCAATAATACCACCCTTACCAATAACAGCTCCCATATCACTTTCATTAACTAAAACTTCAACAATTATTGTTCCATCAGCATCTGTAAACTGTTTTACAGCAACCATATCTGGTTCTCTAACAACACTTTTTACTAAATGCGATGTTAATTCAACAAAATCCATAATTATTTACCACTTTTCTTTGTAGATTTTGCTTCATGTCTTGCTTTTAAAATACCTGTTTGTTTTAATAAGTTACGTACAGTATCAGTTGGTTCTGCACCATTATCTAACCATTTATTAGCCTTTTCTGCATCAATTTTAACTTCAGCAGGTACTGCTACTGGATTATAAAAACCGATTTGTTCAATAACTTTACCATCACGAGCAACTCTTGAATCAGCTGCAACAATACGATAAACAGGACGTTTTTTAGCACCCATTCTTGTTAATCTTAATTTAACTGCCATAATATTCCTCCATTCACTGTAATCATTTTAACACATCAAAAAAGAAGTGTCAACTATTTTTGGTTGACACTATAAATAATTTTCATCTACTTTATCAAGTGCTTCATCTTCTTCGGGTGTTATATCATCAACTATTTCATCCCATGGTTCTTCATCTTCTTCAACACCAATTTTAAACTTTGTTTCACCAACTAATTCAACACCTAATTCTTTTTCGATATCAAAACTAATAATGCCACCATCTAAAATTTCTACTTTACTACATGTTGGTTGTTTTAAAGCACGAACAATAACTTCTGTATCACCTGTTATATCAGCATCACTTTTAACTTTAACATTAAAAGTATCATTATAATCAACACGCTTATTAAGAACAGAAGTTTTAGTATCATTTTCATAAGAATACCAAATATTTACGTCATAAGATCCATCTACACCTATTTTATCTCCTGTTTTATATCCTTTAAACTTATGGTTTATTACCCAACATCCTAAAACGGTAGTAGGTGTATCACTTGCTTCAATAGTATAATTATTTTTAAAATATTTTTTACCCTTTCCAACAACTGCCTTAGTAACAATTTCTTTAAATGCAGCCATAAACTCACCTCTTACTTTAGTATATGCTAAAGTATAAAAAATGAACAAAAAAATACGATTTGAAAATCATATTTTTTTCTTTTTATTTTTATTTGCTAAAATATAAACAATATTCATCGAAATAGAAGATAGCATTACTAGGATTAAGAAGAATACACCAAAATCATAACTTTGTTTATGATAAACTTCATTAATGTAAATAGTATATTCCTTTATAGTTCCATCTTCTGCTTTCACTTTAATAACTATAACATCATTATTATTTAAATTAGAATTCCCATATACTTCATAAGTAGCATTTTCATCCTCAGTTTCAATTTTTAACTTTAAATTTTTTTCCTTAATTTTATCAATTTGATAACTAGTTTTCACTTTATCAAATTCTATTGGATAATTATCTATTGTAATATTACTTAAGTAAGCATTATTAGAAAGAATTCTTTCTAATCTATTTATATTTATTTTATAGAATCTTGTTGTTCCATCTTCTGCTACAACTTTTATTTCAAAAATATTACTTCCCACTTTTAAATCATAATTATCAGGTAAAGTAACTGTAGCTTTGCTATCATTAGCAATCGCTTGAATACTTACTTTCTTTTTTGTATAGTTTACTTCTAAAGAATATTCTAATACATTAGGATTAAAATTAAAATTGTCAACATCAATAGTAAGACTTTTTAAAGATGCATCATTACTTTTTGATGGTTGTGTATTTCCAGAACCACCAGGATTACTTGGTTTTGGTGGATTAGTTGTTTCACCACCACCATCAGGTTTTTCTTCTGGAACTTCAATTTCTTTTTCATAAATATTAATAGTTTTAGTAGCTGTTGGGATATTAAATTCTAGAAAATTAGCATCTGAATATACAATAGAATCAACAGAAACATTAACATTACCTAAAACATTTTTAGCAGTTATTGTAAAAGTTGCAATAGCAAATGAACCTTTCTTATTGGTATCAGTATATAAATCAATAGATCCGCCTTCACCATTACCTTCCCATATAGAAGATGTTATCACATTTCCTAAAATTAAATTATTTCCAACTTTCACTTTAGCACTTACAGTACTAACTTCCGAATCACTACTACCAGTAATAGTACAAGTAGCACTTTCATTAGGTAACAATTTTGTTTTATTACAACTTAAATTTAAACTGCCACTTAAAGCATCAACTTTAAATGGTAGTAAAAAGAAAAGTGCTGTAATAAATAATATTTTTTTCTTCATACTACCCCTCCAAATTATCAATTTTTCCTTTAATAAATTGATATAATTTACCTACATCTGTTATTCTAATTTCATTATCTTCAATTATATTTCCTGCTTTAACAAAACTTTCTTCCATTGTAATTTTTTTCTTCAAATATTGGTACAATTTGCCTACATCTGCAACATTAATCTTACCATCACCAGTTATATCACCTTTAATTACAACAACATATTCACTAACAATTATATCATCTAATAAAATTTGAATTTTATCAGAAGTTGCTAATAATTGATCTTTCTTTTCTTCATTTTTAGCATTATAAACTTTTATGTTATAGATATTACTCAATCCCAAAGAAAGTTTATTACTAATTATATTAGCAGGTAATTTAAGATAATTACCATCTAATTCATATCCGCTTGTTTCTTCAATATTAGGGATAACAATCTTATATTTAGCTGTTAAAGTTATATCTTTGGTTACCTTTGTATTAAAATCAAATGTTTTTCCTTCATATTGCCACTCTACAAATGTATACCCTTCTTTAACTGGATCTTGAGGTTTATCAACTTTTGTCATATATTCTTTTACTTGGTTAGGAACATTACTTCCACCTAAAGTATCAAATGTTATTTGAAATTCTTTAATTTTCCATTTTGCTGTTAAAGTTATATCTTGAGTTATTTCAGTATTAAAATCAAATTGTTTTCCTTCATATTGCCACTCTATAAATGTGTATCCTTCTTTAACTGGATCTTGAGGTTTATCAACTTTTGTCATATATTCTTTTATTTGATTAGGAACATTACTTCCACCTAAAGTATCAAATGTTATTTGAAATTCTTTAATTTTCCATTTTGCTGTTAAAGTTATATCTTGAGTTATTTCAGTATTAAAATCAAATTGTTTTCCTTCATATTGCCACTCTACAAATGTATACCCTTCTCTAGATGGAATAGTAGGTTGTTCTACCTTACTACCTTCTTTTACAACTTTTTCTACATTTTCTGTCTTTCCATCATCATAATCAAAAGTAACAGTATATTGTTTTTCCGTTGGTTCTATTACTTTTATAGCTATTTGTTGTTCCAGACCATTCATCAAAACTTTAAGCCAATAATCTCCAACAGGAGATGAAGAAATATCTTCTACAAACTCACCATCTTTAGTAAAAACTTGATATTCGGCTTGAGGAATATCATTACTAGTAGCATAGTAATATGTTTCATCTTCCATATATAAATCAAATCCTATATCTGAAACATCTAAAGATGAACCTTGAACAATTTCTGTATTTTTCTTACTTATATAAAAATGATTTAAAATTAAGCCCTCATCATACGTCATTTGAGTAGAACCCCCACCATCAAAACGTATTGCATTTACACAACCTAATTCAGTCATTAAATTAACTTGATTTTCAGCTACTAAAGTTCCTTCCGTTGTAACTAAAACATAATTGCCATTTTCTTTTTGACCAAATAAAGTAACAGCAGTCCCTGCATAATTCCAAAAATTAGTTCCCACATAATCATTTTTTCCCCAATGAACAGTATTATCACCATCAACAATTAAAGTATATGCTCCTGACACACCTTCACTATAATTAACATGTTCACCATAATCCCATGTATTAGGACTGGGATCATTATAATATTTATAGAAATTACCATTTTTCCAACCATTATATATTAATTTAAATTCATCATTTTTATTAAAATAAGCAGTGACAAAGCCTGTACCATAAGCTGCTGTAGTATCCCATGTATAAGAATTATCACGAGGTGAATAACTTAACCAATTACCATTTTTCTTAACTGCTCCTGTTGGATAACCATAATCATTGGCAGTAGTAGCTGCTGTAAAAAAACCAGCGTTAATTGCTCCTACCCAAAAATATTCATCATCATTTGTTAATTCAGTATCATAAAAATCATTTAAATTTTTTGGTAAATAATCATATCCATTATAACCAGCATAATCAACTTGTAAAAAAGTTCCATTAGTATCTGTTACATCAACTTCTAAAACATTATAGTTAATACCAGCATAAGTTCCTCGATATTTATGAACACCAGGCACAATACCATTTTTACTATATATACCAATAGCCGTAGCTACTTTTCTTGTATAAGTTGATCCACCACTACCATTAACTACTTTAATTCCAGAAGGTTCAATATCCACAAGCGCATATACTGAATCAATTATTCCAAAAAAACTAAATAAAAGAATTAATATTAATAATAAATATTTTCTTGTCATATGCTCCCCTTCTCTACTATAATTATCATAGTAATTATAACATTTTATACTTAAAAAGTAAATTTCAAACTAAAAAAGTAATAATATTACTAAAATTATTACTTTCTTTTACTATATATAATTGGATATGGAAAATTCTTAACATAATTCTTAACAATTTCAAATCCTTGATTTTCTTGATTTTTAGCTAAAAAACAAACACTATCTACCCATTTTTCATACATTTTATTATAATTACCCAAAAAATAAGGCATTTCATATAATTCATCACTACTAAAATGAGTACAACCACACATAGCTAAATAAAATGGTTTGCTATAATTAATAGCATTGACAATAATATCCTTTGTTGCTTCACATGGCGCTATACCGACTAATAAATCATACTTACTAGTATTGATTGTACTATAAAAATTTTCTTTATACATTTTTATATGTCCTAATTTATTAGGTACTAATAATGGATCATAAATTGTTATACTTCCCTTTTTTATTTTAGATTGATATTGGTCAATATACTCAGCTAAAATAGGATAAAAACCAGCCCCAACTTCTAAAATATTACCATCTAAACCATATAGTTTTTTTATAATATTGTAAAAATTAACATATATATTTTTATTTTTGGGGATTATATTTAATTTAGCATAAATTTGAAATAAGATATCTGGAGCCATATCACATCCTAATAATTCTAAAAAATGTTCTTCAATATAATTTCTAGCTTCAACTGAATAATTTAAACCATATTCATTTAAATACTCTTTTAATAAAAATAATATTTTTTTTCGTTCTAAATTATTGATTTGCATATAAATCACCTTATGGTTTGCTATTTTAACATGCTTTTTAAAACAAGGCAAATTAAAAAGATCTATAAAAGACCTTTTTTCTTTAAAAATTGATAATTAGAAGGCGAAATTAATTGTTGATATTCTTGTTTAACATTTGCAATTTTTAAATCTTTTAAAATAGAAAATGCTTCATCTATAGACATCTTAAAAAAACAAGCTTCATTTTTTAAAATGTCTCTGATTATTAAATGCTTTTTCAAATTCTTTTTATCATGAATATCTTCATAGTAATTAATTAATCTATTATTAATATCTTGATATTTTTCCATCATTAAAATGATCCCCCTTATTATCTATTCCTATTACAGAACTTGTTAATTCTTGTCTTTCTAATATTCCCTCATCAAAATATTGTCTTAATTTATTATAATCTAAAACTTCAATTGCATCATAACCATTATACTTTATATATATATTACCTTCACTATATTCCTTATAATCATGACTATTTACAACCATAACAGCACAATTAATTTTTTTATTTTCTCTATACTCTGTAAAATAATCTAAATTCACATTTTTTCTACGATTATTTTTATCAAAAATATCTAAATAAATATTTTTAAAATAACCAATCGCATCTATTCCCGTAATATTAGGAACATCTTTTAAACAATCTTTAAAGATATTTAGTTTTTCTATAAAAGAAATATTGGATATTGTAGCTTCATTATTATATCTATCCAACAATTCATCTAAAGGACTACTGAGATTTATTCTTTCTTTCCTGTTTTTTAAATATGCTTGATAAACTTTATTTAAAGCCTCATTAAAATTTTGTTTAGTATTGAAATTTAAATTTATACTCTTTAATCCATTTAATGGTTCGCCATATTTTACTTTATTTAAATCACAATTTCCATATATATTAGAATTTAAAGTATCAGCTTTAACGAGCATTTGGTCATCTCTAAAAACCACATATTCATGACTTTGGCCATAATTATCTGGATGATCAGTTCTTTTTTCATAATTAATGCCTAGTTCATTTAAAAATTTAGTATAAATAGCATTAATTTCCCAACATACAATTTGATTATTTTCTTTTGTTATTTCACTTAATCTAGTAATATTGCTATGTATATTTTTGGCTTCTCCAACTTTATTTTCAGCTAAAAATGCTTGTCCATAGGTTAAAGTATCACATAATTTTAAATAAATATAAATTGCTTTTTCTAATTTTGTATAATCTTGAGGCATATCTTTTAAAATTTCTTCATGAAATTCAGGATTAAGATTTATCTGAGCAACAAAATTATCTTTAGTATTTAAAAAACTATTAAGATATTCATAGTCGATATACCTCATACTAATTATTTCTTTCAAGCGTTCATAGCTTTTCTCACCTAAGTAATAATTATTTCCTATTTCCGTTTCATATATCAAACTTTGTAAACAATATAAATATTCTTCTTTAGTATAGCCATACACTAATTCTTGACTCATCTCTTTAGCAAAAAAATGTTTATATTCTTCATCACTAACAATTAATATATTAAGTAAATCACTTACTTTAAATTTACATTTTTTACCTTCAACTATTCTTTCATACCCAAAAAGTGAATAATCTTTTAATAACTGTTTTAAACAAGTTTTATCTGATAAATAACCAAGACGTTCTTTATCTTCACAAGACAACTTATCTTTATATTTAGTTGCTACAGAAAAAAAGCCTTCGATAATCGCACTAAAACTATATTCTATTGTTTCCACAATTGCATTATTATCAATAACTTTAATTACTAAATTTTTATTAGTATTTTCAAGATTTAAAATATTTAGTATATATTTATACATTTCTGGTTTTTGAAAAAGATCAATTAATAAACTTTGTGATATATATACTTTTTCAAAATTATGTCTTCCTCTAACTTTTATTAATTGTTTTAATCTAATTTCAAAAGAATCATTATATCTATTATATTCTTCTCTAGTTATTATTAAATAGTGCTTAGCTAAAGCATTTTTAACATCATCACTATATAACATATAATCACCATCTATCTTATAAACTAATTATAACATACATAGCCAAAAAAAAATACCTACTTATTAGTAGGTACTTCATTACTTTCTAAATTTAAATTACGTACATGTTTTGTTTTTCTCTTTTCCACGGGATATGTTTCTTCCCATTCTTGACCATTCCATCTTTTAGTACAATTAGGTCCATACCATTTATGCACAACTGAAATTGGATTATTATAGGTCATATAAGTTCTTCCTTCAAATTCACAATCTTTAAAAGGAAAAATATCTTCTCTTTTAAAAATTGGTTCACGCATAAATTTTTCCCAAGGGATGGCGATTGTTTGACTTACATATTTACTATTATGATTAACTTTAGCATAATGATTAGCAATACCTTCAACCAAATATTTGAATGGTAAAGGATTGATATGAATATTATCTAATAAAACCATAATAGGCATTAATAGTTTAATACTTGTGCGATAAAGTTGGTCAATAAATCTATTTTCACTAACCCCATCATACCAAGAAACATCAACAAAAACACCATTAGAACCCTTACATCTATTCTTAAGTAGAAAATTTACTTCTTCAATATAAGTATCTTTCTTTCTTATTTTCATGTTAGGAATTAAAACATTATATTTTTTATCAGTTTGAAAACATTGAAAATCAAATTTTTCATGATTCAAATCTTTTTTTAATACTTCAATAAAACGTAAATAATCTTCTTTAGGAATAATAATATCAATATCATCATCCCAAGGAATAAAACCATGATAGTTAATAGCTCCTAAAGCACTACCGGCATGTAGAGCATATTTAATATTGTTTTTACGACATATACGATCTATTTCATCCATTATTTCTAAAATTTGCAATTGTAAATCACGAACCGTAATTTTTTTATCACCATATTCTTTAATAATAAATTCATCTCTTTTAGTTATATAATCTTTTTTTTCCACGATATCACCAACATCATTATACCAAAAAAAAATAGTTTATAAAACTATTTCTCCATCCATACTCCATGTCTTAACATCATTAATTTTAACATTAACAATTTGACCTAAGTATTCTTTAGAACATTTAACATTAACCAGTTTCATTGTATCCGTATAACCCATTAGACAATTAGCATCTTTTTCACTAACACCTTCTAATAATACTGGTACAATTTTATCTTGATATGCTTCGTTTTTAATGCGAGCATATTTATTTACTAAATCATTTAGTTTGTATAGACGTTCTTCTTTTTCTTTTAAAGAAACATTGTCACTCATACGGGATGCTGGTGTTCCTTCACGAGGTGAAAAAATAAAAGTAAAAGCACTATCAAACTCACATTTATTAACAACATCTAAAGTATCTTTAAAATCTTCTTCCGTTTCACCTGGAAACCCAACAATAATATCCGTTGTAATCGCACAATTAGGTATTTTACTTTTTAATTTGTTAAATAATTCTAAATATGCTTCTTTGGTATATCTTCTACCCATAAGTTTTAAAATACGGTCACTACCTGATTGAAGTGGTAAATGAATATATGGCATAATATTTGGATATTTACTAATTGTATCAATCATATCATCACTAAAATCCCAAGGATGACTTGTTACAAAACGAACACGTTTTATACCTGTCAAAGCAACATCTCTAAGTAAATCAGCCATCCCATAATTATCACTTAAATCTTTACCATAAGCATTAACATTTTGACCTAAAAGAGTCACTTCTTGATAACCAGCTTTAACTAATTCTTCTACTTCTTTTAAAATATCTTCATGCTTTCTACTTCTTTGTTTACCACGTGTGTAAGGAACAATACAATAAGTACAAAACTTATCACAACCGAATTGAATATTTACCCATGCTTTATATTTACTATCCCTTTTAACGGGAATATTTTCAATAACATCCCCTTCAATACTAGGAACATCAACTTCAATTTTTTTATTATCTAAACTTTTCTTTAAAATATTAGGTAAATCATAAATATTGTGCGTACCAAAAACAATATCCAAGAAACGAAATTTATTTAAAATTTCTTCTACAACTACTTCTTCTTGAGCCATACAACCACACAATCCAACAATTAAATCTGGTTTAGTTTCTTTCATATGTTTAATGCGCCCAATCATACCAAATACTTTATTGTGAGCATTTTCTCTTATCGCACAAGTATTAAGTAAAATCAAATCAGCATCTTCCATATTATCTACTTCTTGGAAACTCATATCCTCTAAAATGGCTTTAATATTTTCACTATCATGCTCATTCATTTGACAACCATAAGTTTTAATATAATATTTTTTATTCTTACCTAAGCATTTTAATTCATCACTTACTTTATATATATCACTCTTAAAAACTACTTTTTCTTTTGTTCTTTTTTGTGCTTCTTTTAAACATGGTTTTAACATAAACATCACCCATCCATTAAAGATAATAGCATATTTACGAAAAATGTTCAAATAAAAACAAATTAATTTCTTAATTTGTTTTAAACATTTTCCATGGCTTTAATTTATTAGAATCTTTATGATAACGCTTGTATATACCTAATAATTCATTTTGTTTATTTAGAAAAACAACATTATCTACATCATTAACATTATCAATAATAGAACCATTCATAATTTTTTGTTCTAAAAAATCATCCACTATTTCTTTATTATATTTAGTTAATGCTGATTCTATTGGTAATAACTGATAATTATTATTTTTTATATCTTCTATTTTAGATGCATTTTCTAAAAGATATTCACCTACTCGTGTTCTTCTTAATTCACTCATAACACCTATTGTATCTAATCTAGACGCTATATCACGAACTAAACTACGAATATAAGTTCCTTTACTAACAACAACTCTAAAACTAAATTTAGGATGTACGCCATTATTAGAAATAGGCGTTAATAGTTCAATTTCTTTTATTTCTACTAATTGTTTAGGAAGAATAACTTCTTTATTATTTCTAGCATATTCATATAGCTTTTTACCATTTACTTTTTTAGCTGAATAAATAGGTACTTCTTGCTCATATGAACCAACAAAACTATTTAAAATAAAATTAAGTTTATCATTATCTAAAATAACATTACATTCTTCTAAAATAGGACTATCTAAATCAAGTGTTTCTGTTTTTATACCCAAAGTAACTTCGGCAATATATTCTTTATCGTGATCCATTAATAATTCTACTAATTTAGTCGCTCTACCTACACATAAAACAAGTAAACCACTTGCATTAGGATCTAATGTCCCTGTATGACCAATGCGTTTTTCATTTACTATTTTAGATACACTATTAACAACATCACGACTAGTCATTCCTTTATCTTTATCTACTAAAACTATTCCTTCCACTATTTAATTCTCCTTGTTCACGTTCTATTTGATCACTTAATCTATGTTTCATATTAGTAAGATATAAACTATAATTTAATTTTGCTTCATTCAAATCTTTATCTTCCCTTAGTCTAGCTCTAATTGGATATTTATTATAGTATTCTTTTTGATCTTTTTCACTTTTTTCTTTTTCTAACATCTTCTTTTCTTCAATAAATTCAAGCATTAATTTTTTATTAAGTGAATCATTTCTTATAGAATCAATCATTTCTTCACTAGTTAAAATATCCAAAATATCATCATTATAATATTGCTTCAAAATTTTAATTTTATCGAAATTAAGTTCATCAAATTTCTTAAGATTTAATCTATCATCTACAAATTCTCTTAATGGGTTTTGTTTGAAATTAAAACTAATTTTACCTTTTTTACATAATAAAAGATATTCTCTAAAAATTTTCATAAAATCATAATGTTTTAATAAATGGTTAGCGTAATCAAAGTCATCATTAATAACTATTAAATCATCTTTTATTAATAAATTACGTTCATTTAAATAGTTGTATGCTCTAGCGCTACCATTCATTTTAGCTTCTATTTCTATAAAAAGATTATAATATAATTTACGATATATATCATCTGAAGAATCAGCAATCGCCATTTCTGTCAAATATCTAAGATAATTGGAATTAGAATATTTTTTATTTTCTAATATTTGTTCTTGTTTAGCATGTTCACATTCATGATAAACGGTTTCAAATATATTATTGATTGAAGGATCTTTTATTTTCTTTAATAACCCATCTATATATATGTAAATTTTTTCTTTTTCAAAACAACCAGTTATTTTGTTTAATTCATTATATTTATCTTTATATTCTAATAAAACCTTTCGCCAAGAAAAATCACCTGCTTCATCCATACATTTTTTTCTCTCTAACTTAACTTTACCTTCTGATAAAATTGAAACAAAATACTTAAATCTAGTACATACAAAACATTCAATATTTAAATTATTCTTTTTATTTTCTTCTTCAATAATTTCTTTTACTAATTTAATTTTTTGTCTTTCTGTCATATAATCACCTTCTAAGCCAAATCAATTATATCACAAAAAAATGATAGAGTTAATTATCTCTATCATTTAAAATTAAAATTAATCGTAATAATTGTAATAAATTACTAATTAAACCAGCAACATATGTCATAGCTGCTGCCCCTAACATATTACTTACACCTTTTTCTTCATCTTTAGTAGCAATACCTAAATTAATTAATTCTTTTTTAGCACGACTACTAGCATTAAATTCAACAGGTAAAGTAACAATTTGAAATAGAATAGTTGCTAGTAAAACATAAATAGATAATTTAATATATCCAGTCATACCAGCAAATATAGCAACTACTAAACCAAAATAACCTAGATATGATACCAAATTAACAAATGGCACTAAAAAAGCTCTAATACGCATAGGTAGATATCCTACTTTATCTTGAATAGCATGACCACATTCATGAGCTGCAACACTCATAGCAGCAACACTTTCTCCATTAAAAACACCTGTTGAAAGTCTTACTACTTTACGACTTGGATCATAATGATCTGTAAGTTCACCTCTAGTCTCAACGACATGAACGTTAGTTAAACCATTACTATCAAGTATTTTACGAGCCACTTCTTGACCACTCATTTTTTTACTATTAGATATATAACGATATTTTTTATAATTTTTATTAATCATTGCTTGCGCAACTAATACAACAATAACACCTATTATCATCAATGATATTGTAAGTAAATTATCATATCCCCAAAACATTTATAACCTCCTATAAGTACTCTACAACAGTACCTTCACGTGTATCTTTAATTAAAACGCCTTTAGCTTTTAATTCATCTCTAATATTATCTGCTAAAGTAAAATCTTTATTCTTTTTTGCTTCATTTCTTCTTATTATTGCATCACTCACATATTTTTCTAAATCTTCATCTATTTCTTTAGTAACCTTCTTAAGTAAATCTAATGATAAAACTTGATCAAAATTTTCAACTAAAACTTTCTTTGTTTTATCATTAAGATTATTATCTTTTAAAACTTCATATAAAATAGTTAAAGCCATAGATGTATTTAGATCATCACTTAAAGCATCTTTAAAACGCTTATTATAATTATCAAATGCTTCATTATCTAAAACTCCTTCATCAGTTAAAGATAAAGTCTTATTCTTTAATTTCTTATATTCGTTAGAAGCTCCATCTAAAATGTCATATGTGAAAGTTAAAGCATTATGGTAATAAGAATTTAAACATAAGTAACGATAAGCAAGTGGATCATAGCCTTTTTCTTCTAATAGAGAAACTGTTAAAAATTCACCTTTACTTTTACTCATTTTACCATTCTTATCATTTAAGAAACCCATATGTACCCAGTAATTACACCATTTATGTCCTAAATAAGCTTCACTTTGCGCTATTTCATTAGTGTGATGTGGGAATATTGCATCTTCCGCACCACAATGAATGTCCAAATGCTCCCCATTATTTCTCATACTTATACATGAACATTCAATATGCCAACCAGGGTAACCACGTCCCCATGGACTATCCCATTGTAGTTCTTGATTATTAAACTTAGAATTAGTAAACCATAAACCAAAATCGAATGGATTCTTCTTAGCAGTGTCTTCTTTAATGTCTTCACGTACCGCTATCATAAGATCATCCATATTGCGTCCTGACAATTCATAATATTTATCATATTTTGTTGTATCAAAATAAACATTACCATCACTAATATAAGCATAACCATCTTCTAATAATTTAGAAATAACTTTAATATATTCACTAATATTATCTGTTGCTTTACTTACTGTATCAGGCCATCTAACATTTAATTTCGAACAATCATTCTTAAATGCTTCAGTATAAAAATCAGCAATTTCTAAAGAAGTTTTATGTTCTCTCTTACTAGCAACAGCCATCTTATCTTCTCCTGAATCACCATCACCAACTAAATGACCAACATCCGTAATATTCATAACACGATTAACTTTATATCCCAAATATTTTAAACTTTTTTCTAAAACATCTTCTGAAATATAAGTTCTTAAATTACCAATATGCGCATAATGATAAACAGTAGGTCCACAAGTATACATATTTACTTCATTTTCCTTATATGGAATAAATTCTTCAACCTTTTTACTTAATGTATTATATAATTTCATAATTTCACCTTTTCTTCCTTAAATTATATCATACTATAGTATATTTTTCCATAAAGGATGTTATTAATATAACAAGTAATTGTGTAATATAAATGAAAAAAAATAAGCAAAATGCTTATTTTCTTAATTTAGGTATGAAATTTTCAGCAAATTTATACTCATCACGATTTTTAATATATAGAAAACCAATGAATGAAAAAACAACCGCACCAATAAAATTAACAAATAAATCTTTCATCGTATCAATAATACCAATATCTAAATAGCCACCATCTATTTTAGTTTCAACTAATTTACCACTATCATCTTTAGAATAAATAATCGTACATTCTATATCATCAATAACAATCGCTTCATTCTTACCTTCAGGATTAAATTCAACTGATGATATTCTTTCAACAACACGATCTTTTTGCATATCAGCTAGTAAATAATAATCACTGCCAAATTCAAAAAATTCCCATAATACACCAATTGTCATTGAAAAACAAAATGATACAAGTGCAACAAAAACTGGTGTTAATTTAATATGAAATCTTTCTGTACGATTAAGTATATCAATTAAAGAAAAACCAATTCCCGCACATATAAAGCCATTAATCGTATGAAGCATAGTATCCCAACCTTGAATATGGCCATAAAAATTACCTAATTCTCCTAATATTTCTGCACTAAAAATAAACAAATAAATAATTGATTCCAATAAACTTGGTAAAGTTATTTTTAATTTACGATCAATAAAATATGGAATAGTAAACAACAATAAAGTTAAAAAACAAAAGAAAACACTTTGATAATTTCTGTTTATAAAAGCTAGAACCATACAAACAATAACAAATAAACGTAGAAAAATATAAATAGTTAAACTGCCTTTATTGGTTTCTTTATAATAATTTTTAATATGATTAAACATACTATCACCTAATTTTATTTTATCATAAAACTTCGTAATTTAATAACTCAATTTTGTTAGTTATAAAATTCCCGTTAATTTCTTTACTTAAATCAGTAGATAAATATTTTTTATTATCATCAGGAAAAATAGTGACAATATTACCATTTATCTCTTCATTAGCAAGAATACTAGCTAGCATATTAGCACCACTACTAATACCAACACCTAAACCTAATTTAGAAGCTAACATTTGACTCATTAAAATAGCTTCTTCATCACTAATAAGATAAATATCATCTATTAAATCTATATCTAAAATACCAGGAATAAAACTATCTCCTATTCCTTCTATCTTATGACTACCTTTTATACCTTTTTTTATTAACGGTGCTTGTAGAGGCTCTAAAGCAATAATTTTAGTACCTTTTTCTTTTAATCTTTTACCAATTCCCATAATAGTACCACCACTACCTACTCCGCTAACAAAACCATCTATTTTATCTAATTTATTAATTATCTCTAAAGCAGTGGTATGATAATGACACATAACATTTAAAGAATTAGAAAACTGATTTAATAAAAAACCATCATATTCTAAAGCATACTTTTTAGACTCCTCTAAACATCTATCAAATCCACCCTCTTCTAAACTAAATAAATTAACACAAGCACCATATAATTTCATTAACTTAACACGCTCATCACTCACAAAATCTGGCATAAATATTACAACAGGATTACCTCTTAACGCACCTAAAGCACTAAGTGAAATACCCGTATTACCACTTGTAGCCTCTACTAATATCTGATTATCTTTAATATCACTATTTTTAAGAATATAATCTACAACTCTATCTTTAATACTACCAGTTAGATTATAATATTCTAACTTAACATAAATACTTTTAATTTTATTATTA
>CALVQV010000009.1 GCA_944358325.1 uncultured Bacilli bacterium | reverse complement strand
AGTACAGTATCGACTCAAATATTCAAATTAATTAATTAATCTTTTTATTTAGTGAGTACTTGACAGGTACTAGTATCCTAAAAGTTCTTTTTTTTTACTTTTTTCGACATAAAGTGACAAATTTCGTGCTTTTTTTGCTGTATAAGAGAGGCAATTCCCATTTTTTGGGAATAGAAAGGAGGATTTATGTTACAAGAATATGAAATAGGTGAGAAGACATTGGCAATTATACCTGTTGATGAAAATATATCTAAAGTATTAGAAGAAGATGCTGTTTATTTTGTTAATAAAAAAACAACAGATATAATAGATGATAGTTGTCGTTATTTTGGAAGTAGTTATATTGGTAGATTTGAAGGAACTAAGCATATTTTAGGTTTTAATTATAAAGCTCCAATTATAATAGAAGAAACAAAGAAACTTATATTTTTTCCAACTTCATCACCACGTTTTAATAATTGTACTTGGATTAATTTAAAAAATATAAAAAAATATAGTAGACAATTAAAACAAAGTATTGTTTGTTTTAAAAATGGTAAAGAAATATTACTTGATATCTCTTATAGTTCCTTAGAAAATCAAATTTTTAGAGCTACAAGATTAGAATCTATTTTAAATGAGCGAATAAATATGAAAAAATAAGCAAAATTGCTTATTTTTTGCTTATTTAGGCTATTTTTATGATATAATTATTAATAGGTACTGGAGTATTGATTAAGACCTAAAATTAAAATTATAGGCAAAAGAACGCAAAGAAGGAATATTCATGTTTTTGAAAAGTATAAAAATTAAGAATTTTAGAAATTATGAATCGTTAAGTTTGGATTTTTTTCCAGGAATTAATATTATTTATGGAAATAATGCCCAGGGAAAAACGAATTTATTAGAAAGTATTTATTTTTTATCATTTTCAAAATCACATCGTTCTTTTATTGATAATTCACTTATTAATGAAAAATATAATGAGGCTTATATAAGTGGTAGTTTATGTAAGGATGATACTTTATATAAGTTAGAAATAGGTATTGATGATAAGAAAAAGAAACTTAAAATAGATCAAAATGAGATAAAGAAAATAAGTGATTATATTTCTTTAAGTAATATAATCATTTTTTACCCAGAAGATTTAAATTTGATAAAGGGTAGTCCTAAAGATCGAAGGCATTTTTTAAATAGTGAAATAAGCCAAATATATGGTAATTATTTAGATGTTGTTAATGATTATAATAAATTGTTAAAAATGCGAAATGATTATTTAAAAAAGTTACAAATTGGGGAAGTTGTTGATTTAAATTATTTTGATATTTTAAATAAGTATTTTATTGGTAAGGCTACTGATATATATATTATTCGTAATAAGTTTATAAATAGGTTAAATGAGTTTAATAATAAAATATATTTAGATATTTTAGGTCGTGATGGTTTTTATATTAAATATGTTTCTAATCTTTCAAATATAGATAATTCTGATTCTGTTAGAGAAGAGTTAGAAAATATATTAGAAAAAGAGCGTAATAATGAGATTAAGTATGGTAAAACTTTGTTTGGACCACATCGTGATGATATTGAGTTTTATTTAGATAATAAGAATTTAAAATATTATGGTTCACAAGGACAACAAAGAGTTGCTATTCTTGCTTTGAAATTAGCTGAGTTAGAGATATTTAAAAAATATAAAAAGATACAACCAATACTTTTATTAGATGATGTATTTAGTGAGTTAGATGATATAAAAAAGAATAATTTGCTTAAATATATTTCTAATGATTTACAAGTTTTTATAACAACAACTGATTTAGATAGTATTAGTCCCGAATTGTTATGTCAGGCTAAGAAAATTATGATAGATAATGCTAATGTTGTTAAAATAGAAGAGGTGGAATAGATGGAAGAAATAAAGAAAGAACATTATGATGCATCGGATATTCAAGTTTTGGAAGGGTTAGAAGCAGTTCGTAAAAGACCTGGGATGTATATCGGTACTACTAGTTCTAAAGGGTTACATCATTTAGTTTGGGAAATAGTAGATAACGCAATTGATGAAGCTTTAGCTGGGTATTGTGATGATATTGAGGTAACAATTAATAAAGATAATTCTATTACTGTTAAAGATGATGGTCGTGGTATTCCTACAGGCGTTCATGCTAAAACAGGTTTATCTACAGTTGAAACAGTTTATACAGTATTACATGCTGGTGGTAAATTTGGTGGCGGAGGCTATAAAGTTTCTGGTGGATTACATGGTGTTGGTGCTTCAGTTGTTAATGCTTTAAGTTCATGGGTTGAAGTTAAAGTTTATCAAAATGCAAAAGTTCATTTTATTCGCTTTGAAGATGGGGGACATACAGTAAAACCACTTGAAGTAATTGGTGAATGTGATATTGATAGAACTGGTACAACAGTAACGTTTAAACCAGATCCTGAAATATTTAAGGAAACAACAGTTTATGATTATGAAGTATTAAAAACTCGTATTCGTGAGTTAGCCTTTTTAAATAAAGGTTTAAAGATCATTTTAATTGATGATAGAGAAGAACCTATTAAACGTGAAGAATTTATTTATGAAGGTGGTATTCGTGAATATGTAGAATTCTTAAATAAGAATAAGAGTCCTATTCATGAACAAATTATTGATTTCAATGGTGAAGAAAATGGTATTTCTTTAGAAGTTGCGATGCAATATAATTCTGGGTATACACCAAATATTTATTCATTTACAAATAATATTAATACATATGAAGGTGGTACACATGAAGATGGAGTTAAGTTAGCTTTAACTCGTGTTATTAATAGTTATGCTCGTAATAATAATTTATTAAAAGAAAAAGATGAATCTTTATCAGGAGAAGATGTTCGTGAAGGTTTAACAATGATTATTTCATGTAAGCATCCTGATCCACAATTTGAAGGTCAAACAAAGACTAAATTAGGAAATGCTGAAGTAAGAAAGATTGCTAGTGATGTTGTTGGCGAAGGATTAGAGAGATTTTTACTTGAAAATCCAGAAGAAGCAAAAATTATTGTGGAAAAATGTATGACAGCTGCTCGTGCTCGTGTTGCTGCTAAAAAAGCCCGTGAATTAACACGTCGTAAGACACCTTTAGAAGTAGCAAGTCTACCTGGTAAATTAGCTGATTGTTCTAGTAAAGATGCTAGTGAATGTGAAATTTATATAGTCGAAGGTGATAGTGCTGGTGGTAGTGCTAAGCAAGGAAGAGATAGTAGAACACAAGCGATTTTACCTTTAAGAGGTAAGATACTTAATGTTGAAAAAGCAAGATTAGATCGAATTTTTAGTAATGCTGAAATTCGTTCAATGATTACTGCTTTTGGTACAGGTATTGGTGAAGAATTTGATATTAGTAAGTTAAGATATCATAAGATTGTTATTATGACCGATGCCGATGTAGATGGTGCTCATATTAGGATCTTGTTATTAACGTTCTTTTTCCGCTATTTTAAGCCATTAGTAGAGGGAGGGTATATTTATGCTGCCCAACCACCTTTGTACAAAATAGAGTACGGAAAAACGCTAAAATACCTATATTCAGATGATGAGTTAAATGATTATTTAGCTACTATTCCAGAAGGAGCTAAAACTAGTCTTCAACGTTATAAAGGTTTAGGAGAAATGGATTATGATCAATTGTGGGAAACTACAATGAATCCAGAAAACAGAACACTATTAAAAATTACTATTGATGATGCAATGATGGCAGATCAAGTATTAACTGAATTAATGGGTGAAGAAGTAGAACCAAGACGTGAATTTATCGAACAAAACGCTAAATTTGTTCAAAATCTTGATATTTAAAGGAGTATATTATGGCAGAAAAATTACAAGAATTACATTTTGAAAAAGAAATAAAAAAATCATTTTTGGATTATGCAATGAGTGTCATAGTTGCTCGTGCACTTCCAGATGTAAGAGATGGTTTAAAACCAGTACAAAGAAGAATTATTTATGGTATGAATGATTTAGGTGCTACTTCTAGTGTAGCACATAAGAAATCTGCTCGTATTACGGGAGATGTTATGGGTAGATTTCACCCACATGGTGATTCTTCTATATATGAAGCTTTAGTTCGTATGGCTCAAGATTTCTCATATAGATATATGCTTGTTGATGGTCATGGAAATTTTGGTTCAATTGATGGTGATGGTGCTGCTGCGCAACGTTATACTGAAGCTAGAATGTCTAAAATAAGTATGGAATTAGTTCGTGATATTAATAAAAATACAGTTAATTTTATTCCTACTTATACAGCTGAAGAAAAAGAACCAGAAGTATTACCTAGTAGATTTCCTAATATATTAGTAAATGGGACTACAGGTATTGCTGTAGGTATGGCAACTAATATGCCACCTCATAATTTAAAAGAAGTTATAGATGGTTTAGTTGCTTTAATAGATAATCCAGATATTACACTAGATGAATTGATGCAACATATAAAAGGTCCAGATTTCCCAACAGGTGCTACAATCTTGGGAAATAGTGGAATTAGAAAGGCTTATGAAACTGGTAAAGGAATAATTACTATTAGATCTAAAGCCATGATTGAAGAACAAAAAAATGGTAAAGCACACATTATTGTTACAGAAATACCTTATACAGTAAATAAAGCTTTATTAATAAGTAAAATAGCTGAATTAGTTCGTGATAAAGTTATCGATGGTATTACAGATTTACGAGATGAATCTAATCGTGATGGTATCAAAATTGTTATTGAACTTAGAAGAGATGCTAATGCTAATGTTGTTTTAAATAATTTATATAAACATACATCATTACAAATGTCTTATGGTATTAATAATCTAGCGCTTGTTGATGGTGAACCTAAAGTTTTAGGATTAAAACAAATATTAGAACGTTATTTAGATCATCAAAGAGAAATAATAATAAGAAGAACACAATTTGATTTAGGTAAAGCAACAGATCGTGCACATATTTTAGAAGGTTTGAAAATTGCACTTGATAATATTGATGAATTAGTTCAATTATTAAAGAAAGCTAAAAACGATGAAGAAGCTTTAAAAGAAATGATGGAACGTTATAAATTAACGGAAATTCAAGGTAAAGCTATTCTAGAAATGCGTTTAAGAAGATTAACAGGCTTAGAACGTGAAAAAATAATTGAAGAATTAAAAGAATTAGAAGCATTAATTGCTGATTTAAAAGATATTTTAAATAGAGAAGAAAGAGTATTAGAAATTATTAAAAATGAATCTTTAGAAATTAAAAATAAGTATGGTGATGAACGTCGTACTAATATTGATATGTCAGCTATTGATTATATTGAAGATGAATCATTAATACCAGTAGAAGATTCTGTAATTACACTTACAAATAAAGGGTATATTAAGAGAATTAATAGTGAGGCTTATAAAACACAAAATCGTGGAGGGGTTGGAGTTAAAGGAATAACAACTAATGAAGAAGATTTTGTAGAAAACATGATAACTTTAACAACTCATGATTATTTGATGTTCTTTACTAATAAAGGTAAAGTATATCGCATGAAAGGATACGAAATACCAGAATATAGTAGACAATCAAAAGGTTTGCCTATTGTTAACTTATTACCAATTGAAAAAGATGAAAATGTTACAGCGATGTTAAAAGTACAAAAAGAAGATAGTGCTAAATATATTGTATTCTGCACACAAAATGGTATTGTTAAACGTACTGATATTAAAGAATTTGAAAATATTCGTCAAAGTGGTAAGATTGCTATTACATTGAAAGAAAATGATCAATTAGTAGCTGCTAAGAAGACTGATGGAAACAACGAAATCTTTATTGCTGCATCTAATGGTCGTATGATCAGATTCAACGAAAACGAAATTCGTGTAATGGGAAGAAGTGCAAGCGGTGTACGCGGCATTGAAATTGATGATGGTATTGTTGTTGGATGTGAAATTGCTATTAATGGACATAAAATATTAGTAGTAACTGAAAATGGTTATGGAAAACAAACAGATATGGAAGAATATCGTTTAACTCATAGAGGTAGCAAAGGTGTTAAAGCATTAAATATCACTGAAAAGAATGGAAATATTGTTGCAGTAAAAACAATAGATGGTAATGAAGATTTAATGATAAGTACTAATACAGGAGTAGTAATTAGATTATCTGTATCACAAATTTCTAAAACAGGTAGAGTCGCTCAAGGTGTTAAATTAATTAACTTGAAAGACAATCAAAAAGTAAGTACAGTAGCTATTGTCTTAGAAAGTGAAAATTCGAGTGAAACTATTGAAAAAGAAGGGTAAAACCTTCTTTTTATTTCCCGGGAAATAATTATACTTTATATGTTCCACGTGAAACATTAGAAAAAAGCTGTGGAAAATTTTATTGTGGATCTTCGTATTTTATTATGTGGATATTTAAAAATATAATATATGTGTTATAAATAGATAATACTTAACGATGTGAAAATGTTTCACGTGAAACATTTATGTATTATTGTGGAAAACTAAATTATAGAACAAAATATAATTAGAAAGTCAGTTGAAAACATTATTGTATATTTTTCTAACAGTTTTTAAATAAAAAAAACATATATTTATTGTAATTAAATTGTGGAAAATAGTTTTTATTTCAGTAAAATTTATATAATTCTTATGTATATTAGATTATATGTGTAAAAAATAATGTTTCACGTGGAACATAACTTTTAAAATATGATGGAAAACTTTTAAGGAATGATAATAACTATTACATAAATTATTAAATAACATTACTTTATACAAGATTCTATATTCTATAATGTGTTTTATTATAAAATAAAAATAAACATTATAGTTATACACTTTTTATAAGATTGTTTACTATATTTATATTTCAATGTAATATAAATATTCGCATGTTCCACGTGAAACATTGAAAGAAAAACTGTGGAAAACTATTTTGATAAACAAAAAATGATAATTTGTAATCAAATTGATGTGAATAAGTGTTAAAATTTTATAAAAATAGGTGAATTTAATATTATTTTTAGTATTTTAATAAAATATTGAATTTAATTTGTTAAAAAAATGGTTTTGCTTAAAAAATAAAATATGGTGGAAAAATATAAAAAGATATCAACTTTCCTTAAAAATATATAATATGTATAAAATAATGCATTTTTAAGACAAAAATACAATGTTTCACGTGAAACATTAGAAGAAAAACTGTGGAAAACTCTATATATTGAGCAAAATATCGATTTCTGAGTGAAATTTGTGCAAAATTAATAATTTTTTATATAAAATGTGTAAAAAACATATTTTTTAATGAAAATATTGTGAAAATTAGTGATTGATATTGAAAAAAAACACAAAATAATGTATCTTATATTAAGACGCAACATTTATACTTTAAATCAGGTCAGGATCGGAAGATAGCAGCCTTAGAAGTCTCTAAATGTGTGCGTCATTTTAATTAAGGTGATAAAGTTGATTGATTATATGAATGAAGCTTTAAAAGAAGCAAAGAAATCTTATAAAAATGGTGATGTTCCAGTAGGGGCTATTATCGTTAAAAATAACAAAATTATTGCTAAAGCTCATAATGAAAAGGAAAAAAAGCGTAATGCTATTAAGCATGCAGAGATAATTGCAATCGAAAAGGCATGTAAGAAGCTAAAAAGTTGGCATTTAGAAGAATGTGAACTATATGTTACTTTAGAGCCTTGCTTGATGTGTGCAGGAGCTTTATTACAATCTAGAATCAAGACTTTAATATATGCGACAGAAAATGAAAAGTTTGGTTATGTTAAAAGTATAGAATCTATACTAAATAATGGTAAAAATAATCATAAAATCAAGATAATTAGTGGTATTGGAAGAGAAGAGTCACAATATTTATTGAAAGAATTTTTTAAAGAAAAAAGGAATTGAAATAAGGCAATGTCCTTTTTTTATTTCGTTAAAAATGATATAATATTTTAGTGGGTGGTGATAAATATGTATCAAGCTTTATATAGAAAATATCGTCCTAAAACTTTTAATGAAGTAGTTGGGCAGGATGTTATTGTAAAAACGTTAAAAAATGAGATAACAAGAAATAAAATTAATCACGCATATTTATTTGCTGGACCTAGAGGATGTGGTAAGACAAGTATTGCAAAGCTTTTTGCTCGTGTTATCAATTGTGAAAATCCTATAGATTTTAATCCATGTAATAGTTGTGTAAGCTGTTTGCAAACACAAAACACAGATATTATTGAAATTGATGCTGCATCTAATAATGGTGTTGATGAAATAAGAGAAATTAGGAATAAGGTTAATTTAGTTCCTTCAACTGGAAAATATAAGATATATATAATCGATGAAGTTCACATGTTAACTACAGGTGCATTTAATGCTTTGTTAAAAACTTTAGAAGAACCACCTTCACATGCAATTTTTATTTTAGCGACTACAGATCCCCATAAAATTCCTACAACTATTTTATCTAGATGCCAAAGATTTGATTTTAAAAAGGTTAAAGAAGATGTCATAGTAAAAAGATTAAGTTTTATTGCCGAAAGTGAACAAATAGAAATAGAAGATGCGGCTTTAAAAGAAATTGCTTTTATAGCAGATGGTGGAATGCGTGATGCGATAAGTATTTTGGATCAAGCAGTAGCTTATTCCACTGATGTTATTACTTTAAAAGATATTAATGATATTGTTGGTACTATTAGCAATAGTAAAATAGATGAATTTATAAATAATCTAATAGAAAATAAAATTAACGATATGCTAATGTTTTCTAGTGAATGTAATGATAGTGGCAAAAATATGATAAAAGTTGCTGAAAAAATCATGTATCAATTGAAAAATATATTAATTGAACAAATTAAAAAAGAAGAAAATAATATTGGTTTATCAAAAGAAAAAATTATTTATTTAATAAAAGAATTAAATGAGACTATCAGCTCTATGAAAAAGAGTAATGATCCAAAATTATTATTTGATTTATTTATAATTAAAAATAGTAATGTTAATAGTGGTGAAGAAAATAAAGAAAAAGTTTCTAATGTTCATTATATTAGTTCTAAAGAAGAATTGCCTGATAAAATAGTTGATACAGTTGTTAAAACAAATGTTTTAAAACAAACTAGTGAAGATAATAATAATGTAATAGAAAATAAAAAAACTACTGTAGATTTAAATGTTATTCCTAAGGAAAATGAAAATTTGAAAAAATTGGTTGATATTAGAATTGGTAATGCATTATCAGGTTTTAATAAAAAATTATTTATGGATTTTAAAAATAATATATATAAGATGGAAGAATTATTATTGACACCAGAATATAGTAATATTGTATCTTTAGTTTTAGATGGAGATATAAAAGCTTTGGGAAATAATTATATTATTTTTGTTTATAAAACCAAGTCTCTTGAAGATATATTTAATTATAAAATATTAGAAATTGAAGATATGTTAGAAAATGTTTATCATGAAAAATATAAAGTTATTGCTACAAATAATGATTTTTGGGAAATAATAAAGAAAGAATTTAATAGCAAAACTAAAAAATATGTTTTTGTTCCAGAAACTAGTGATTTACTTGATTTTTTACATGATGATAATGATGGTGAAAAAGAAGAAAATATCGATAATATGTTTGGTTCTATTGTAGAATATCAATAAGGAGGAAATAAGATGAATATACAAGCAATGATGAAACAAGCTCAAAAATTACAACAAGATATGATGAAAACAAAAGGGGAAATTGATAAAACTGTTTTTACAGGGAGTTCTTCTGCTGTAAATGTTGAAGTTTATGGTGATAAAACAGTTAAAAGTATCAAAATAGCTATGGAAGAATGTTGTAAAGAAGATATAGAAATGTTAGAAGATATGCTTATGGTTGCTATAAATGATGCTTTTAAGAAGGTTGACAAAGAAACAGAAAATAAAATGGGCAAATTTACTAATGGAATGCCGGGGTTATTTTAATGAATTATCCACAACCTATTAAGGAATTAATTGGATGTTTGAAAAAGTTACCAGGGATAGGTGAAAAAACAGCTGAGAGATTAGCTTTATCTGTTTTAGAGATGGATAAAGATGTTGCTATGCTTTTTTCTAAATCAATAGTTGATGTTAAAGAAAAAATTACTAAATGTTCTAAATGTAATAATTTAGCAATTGGTGATTTATGTGAAATTTGCAAAGATGATTCTAGAAATAAAAAGGTTATGTGTATTATAGAAGAACCTAAAAGTGTCGCAATGTTTGAAAAAATGGGGACTTTTAATGGAATATATTATGTTTTAGGTGGATTGATTTCACCTTTAGATGGAATAAATCCAGAAGATTTAAATATTGATAAGTTAGTAAAAAGAATAGAAGAAGAGAAAATTGAGGAAATAATTGTTGCGGTTAAACCTAGTATAGAGGGAGAAACAACAACTTTATATTTGCAAAAAAAATTAGAAGGATTACCTGTTACGATTTCTAAAATTGCCCGTGGTTTACCGATTGGAGCCGATATTGATTATGTTGATCCTTTGACTTTAGAAATGGCTTTAGAAGATAGAATTAAAATAACTAAGTCTTAATTATTAATTTATCTCATAATATTTTATGAGGTGGATTATGTTAAAAAAAGTATTAAAATTAGGTAAAAAAATTATTTTTAGTGTTATTGTTTTATATAGTTATAATGTTATAGCTATGCCACTTAAAATAATTGTACCTATAAATTATATTACAGTTGGAACAATGAGTATTTTAGGTTTTCCAGCTCTTTTTGCTTTTATAGCTATTTATTATTTTATATATTGAAGTAAGGAAGTGAGTTATGCTAGATGATTATATAGAAGTTCAAAATATTGCTTATAAAATTTTTAAAAATGCGGTTGTTAAAAATCATGTTATGCATGCTTACCTTATAGAATCTAAAGGTTATGCAGGACAGTTAGATCTAGCGCTTGCTTTTGCTAAATATTTATTGTGTCCTTTTGGATATAGTAATTTAGGAAAATGTGATAATTGTTCACAATGTCAAAGAATTGATGATGGTAATTTTACAGAAATAACGATAATTGAACCAGATGGACAAGTTATTAAAAAGGAACAATTAGATGATTTACAAAAAAAATTTAGTCGTAAATCACTTGAAAGTAATAAAAAAATATATATAATAAATCATGCTGAAAAAATGAATCAATCAGCTTCTAATTCAATTTTGAAATTTTTAGAAGAACCAGAAGATAATATCATAGCTATTTTAATAGTTGATAATAGTTATCAATTATTAAATACAATTGTATCACGTTGTCAAATAGTAACTCTTAATAATTGTGAAGATGAAAATAAAGATATGCTTCATAAATTAGGCGAGTTTTTATATGATAGTAAAGAAAAAGTAGATGAATATTGTGAAGATGAAAATGTATTAGAAGAAATAAAAGCAGTCGTTAATTTTGTAAAGTATTATGAAAAAAATGGTCTAGATGTTCTTTTATTTATGCAAAAATTATGGAATGATATATTTTATGATAAAATAAAGGTAGGTATTGCTTTAAATATCATGTTATTGTTTTATCGTGATGTTGTAAATTATAAAATGTTTAAGAAAATAGATTATTTACTGGATTATGAAGTTGATATTAAAGAGGTAAGTGAATTTAATGATATTACTTCTTTAGTAAGAAAGGTAAATGCTGTTATAAAAGCGCGTGATAAAATTTATCAAAATATAAATATTAATTTACTTATGGATAAGTTAATATTAGATATGGAGGAATTCAAGTGAGAGTTGTAGGAGTATCATTTAAAGATAAGGGGCGTATATATTATTTTTCACCTAATCAGTTAGATTTAAAAAATGGTGATAATGTTATTGTTGAAACAGAACGTGGAGAACAATATGGACAAGTTAAGAATGGTATTATTGATTTAGATAATGATAAGATTAAATCTGCTTTGAAACCAGTTATTCGTATAGCGACAGAAGAAGATAATAAGGTTCATGAAAAGAATATTAAAGATGCAAGTAAAGCTTTAATTAAATGTCGTAAAATAGTAGAAAAACAAAAACTTAATATGTATGTTGTAGATGCTAATTATACATTTGATAGAGATCAATTATTATTTTATTTTTTATCAGATAATCGTGTTGATTTTCGTTCTTTAGCTAAAGAATTAGCTTCTTTATATAAAACGAGAATTGAACTTCGCCAAATAGGTGTTAGAGATAAAGCTAAAGAAATAGGTGGAATAGGTCCATGTGGTTTACAACTATGTTGTTCAAAGTTTTTAAATGATTTTGACACTGTTTCAATTAATATGGCTAAAAATCAAAATATTGCTTTAAATCCTAATAAAATTAATGGTATATGTGGCCGTTTGTTATGCTGTTTAAAATATGAAGATGATTGTTATACAGAATGTCGTAAAGATATGCCTAAAATAGGTTCTAAAGTAAATACTGTAAAAGGTGAAGGTATAGTTAAAAGTGTTGATATTTTAAAAAGAAAATATGTTGCTGAAGTTAAAAATGTTGGTGATGTTGAGGTTAATTTAGATGAGTAAGGAAGTTAATTATCTTTTGGGATATGAAAATTTAAAGATAGTACAAGATAAAAAGATGTTTAAATGTTCACTAGATTCTATTTTGTTACCTAATTTTATTACGATAAATAAAACGTATAAAAATATTTTAGATATAGGAACAGGTAATGCTCCTATTCCTCTTATTTTAAGTACCAAAACAAGTGCAAAAATAAAAGCAGTAGAGATTCAAAAAGAAGTTTATGAAATGGCTTTAGAAAGTGTTCATATAAATAAATTAGATAATCAAATAGAAGTTATAAATGAAGATATTAATGAATTTGCTAAAGAGTATAATGATTATTTTGATTATATTACTTGTAATCCTCCATATTTTAAATTAAATGATGCATCACGTATAAACGATAGTGATTATAAGACAATTGCACGTCACGAAAAAACATTAAATTTAGAACAAATATTTGCTATTAGTCGTAAAGTTTTAAAAAATAATGGATGTATTGGTATGGTTCATCGTCCAGAACGTTTAGTTGATATATTGGTAATGATGCGAAAATATAATATTGAACCTAAAAAAATTCAATTTGTTTATCCTGGTAATGGTAAAGAAGCAAATATATTACTTATAGAAGGTAAGAAAAATGGTAAATCAGGTCTTAAATTATTAGAACCGATCTATGCTCATTTAGAAAATGGTGAATATACAGATCAAATAAAATCTTATTTTGAATAAAGTTAAGGAAGTGATACTATGTCACAAAAAAGTTATGATAATAGTCCAACTGTTTATTTAATACCAACACCTATTGGTAATTTAGATGATATAACAATTAGAACTAAAAAAACATTAGAGTTAGTTAATGTTATTTTTAGTGAGGATACACGTGTTACATCTTTATTATTGAAGGAATTAGGAATTAATAAAAAATTGATAGCAAGTCATAATTTTAATGAAGCTAAAAATGTTTCTAAGTTAATTAAATATCTAGAAGAAGGTAAAAATATTGGTGTTGTTAGTGATAGGGGGACTCCTGTTATAAGTGATCCAGGATATGAATTAGTCAAGGAAGCAATTAAGTATAATTATAATGTAGTTGCTCTACCAGGTGCTACAGCTTTAATACCTGCTTTAATAGTATCTGGACTTGCTCCTGCACCATTTTTGTTTTATGGTTTTTTAAATAATAAAGATAGTAAAAGAAAAAAAGAATTAGAAAATTTAAAACAAGAAAAAGCAACAATGATTTTTTATGAAGCTCCTCATCGTCTTATTAAGACACTAGAATTAATGAAAGATGTTTTAGGAAATAGGCAAATATCTATTTCCCGGGAAATAAGTAAAAAATTTGAAGAAGTTTATCGAGGAACAATAGAAGATGTTATGAAAGAAGTAGAAGGTGCTAAAGGAGAATTTGTTATTGTTGTTGCGGGAAATACTAGTGAAAATAATTATGATAATTTAACTATTATAGAGCATGTTAATCTTTATATTAAAGAAGGTTTAACTAGTAAAGAAGCAATTAAAAAAGTTGCTTTAGATCGTCATATGGCTAAGAGTGATGTTTATAGTGAATATCATAAAAAGGATGGTAATAAATGAAATTAATTGTTGGTTTGGGAAATCCGGGAAAAGAGTATAATAAAACAAGACATAATATGGGTTTTATTTTAATTGATTATTTTGCTATGAAACATAATGTTTCTATTAATCAAGAAAAGTTTAGTGGTCTTTATGGAGAATTTAATCATAATGGTGAGAAAGTTATTTTGTTAAAACCGCAAAAATATATGAATCTTTCAGGCGAAGTAGTTAAAAAGTATGTTGATTATTTTAAGATTGATATAGAAGATATATTAATTATTTCTGATGATTTAGATATGGCTTTTGGGCGTTATCGTTTACGTTTGATGGGATCTAGTGGTGGACACAACGGTCTTAAGAATATTGAACAAAATATAGGTACATCACATTATAAAAGATTAAAAATTGGTATTTCCAATAATAAGAATATAGATACCAAAGATTATGTTTTAGGTAAATTTAGTCAAAGTGAATTAAAATTATTGGATGAAAAACTAGGAATTTTAAATAATATATTAGAAGATTATCTTGTTTTAAGTTTCGAAAACTTGATGAATAAATATAATAAAAATATCTAATGATACTTAATGTATCATTTTTGTCGTTGGGAAGGAGTGATAATATGGGTTTATTTAAAGAGATAATTAGTCTTAGTGATAATAATTATATTAATGGTTTAGTTCCTGAGTTAAGGGCTTTATACGTATATAATTTATTTGAGCAAAAAAAAGAGAATATAATTGTTGTTGCTAGTAGTTTATTTGAGGCAAATAAGATGTATACACTTATTTCTGATTTTACTAGTGATGTTTTATTTTTTCCCATGGATGATTTTTTAACAAGCGAAGCTTTAGCTGTTAGTCCTGAATTAAAAATAAAAAGATTAGAAACTTTAAATGAATTAATAAGTAGTAATAAAAAAATAGTTGTTACTAATCTTATGGGATATTTACGTTTCTTACCAAAGAAAAAAGATTATGAAGATAGTATTTTAAAGTTAGAAGTAAATAAAGATTATAAGAATGAAGAATTAGTAAAAAGATTATTTAATTTAGGTTATGAAAAAGAAGTTGTTGTAAATAAAACTGGGGAAATAGCAGTTCGTGGTTTTGTTGTGGATATTTTTCCTATTTCTGCACCTAATCCTATTAGAATTGAATTTTGGGGAGATACGATTGATAGTATTCGAGAATTTGATGTTAATACGCAACTTACTTTAAATAAATTAGATAGTATTGTAATTAACCCAAATACAGAGTTTTTAGTTAATAAAGAAGTACCTTTTGAAGAGTATAAACAAAAGTATTTGCCTAAATATGTTAGTGTTTCAAATATCAAAGATTATTTAGATAATAGTTTAGTTGTTTTTGATGATTACAGTGCTTTAAAAGTTAATTATGATTTATTAGTTGATGAGATGTTTAATTATAGTTTAAGTAATGATGAAAAGGGAATGAAGTATATGTTTTCCCTAGAAGAATTAACAAGTATTCGTGAATTATATTTTTTAAGCTTTGATAATGTTGTAAATGATAATTTAGACGCATTTGTTTACACTTCTAGTGAAGTAGAACCATTTTCTGGCAACACTTTACAAATTAATAATCGATTAAATGATTATATAAATAAAAATAAAAAGGTAATAATTTGCCTAAATAGCAGATATCATGTGAATAAACTTTTAGAAGAACTTGAAAATGACAAATTAGTGTTTACTGATTTAGATAATATTGTTCCAAATAAGATAAATTTAGTTATTAAAACACTACAATATGGTTTTATTTTTGGTGATTATGTTGTTATTAGTGAAAATGAAATTTTTAATAAAAAAGATACTAATTATAAATATAAGACTAATTTTAAAATGGGAACAAAGATTAGGGATATTAATAAATTAAATCCTGGTGATTATATTGTTCATAGTGCTTATGGGATAGGTCAATATGTGGGACTTAAAACATTAACTAAAAATGGTTTAAAGAAAGATTATTTAGAAATTGTTTATCGTGATCAAGATAAATTATATATTCCTGTTGAAAAATTAGAACTTATAAGTAAATATTCTTCTAATGAGGGCTTAAAACCTAAGTTAAATAAATTAGGTAGTTCAGAATGGGAAAAAACCAAATTACGTGTTCGTAAGAAAATAGAAGATATAGCTGGCGAATTATTAGAATTATATGCTAAAAGAGAAGCAACTAGCGGTTTTGCATTTAGTAAAGATGATGAAAATCAATTAGAGTTTGAAAAAGAATTTAGTTATAGTGAAACAGTTGATCAATTAAAAGTAACTGAAGAAATAAAAAAAGATATGGAGAGTCCACATCCTATGGATCGTTTATTATGTGGCGATGTTGGATTTGGAAAAACAGAAGTTGCTTTTAGAGCAATGATGAAAGCTGTTTTATCAGGCAAACAAGTGGCATTTTTATGTCCTACTACAATTTTATCTAGTCAGCATTATAATAATGCTATAGAACGTTTTAAATCATTTGCAGTTAATATTGCTTTATTAAATCGTTTTACAACGCCTAAGAAAACAAAAGAAATAATTGAAGGTTTAAAACAAGGGACTATTGATATCGTTATAGGAACTCATCGTATTTTAAGTGATGATATTAATTTTAAAGATTTAGGATTACTTGTTATCGATGAAGAACAACGTTTTGGGGTAAAACATAAAGAAAAAATAAAACAATATAAAAATAATATTGATGTTTTAACTTTATCGGCAACACCGATTCCTAGAACGTTACAAATGTCAATGACAGGTGTACGTAGTTTATCTTTAATTGAAACTGCTCCAACCAATAGATATCCTGTTCAAACTTATGTTTTAGCAGAAAATAAAGAAGTAATAAGAGATGCAATTTATAAAGAATTAAGTCGTGATGGTCAAGTATTTATTTTATATAATCATATTGATGATATGGATAAAAAACAAGCTGAGTTAGAACGTTTAGTTCCTGATGCTAAAATAGTAACTGCTCATGGCCGTATGGATAAAACCGAAATAGAAGATGTTATGATGAAATTTACAAATCATGAATATGATGTTTTATTGTGTACGACAATTATTGAAACAGGAATTGATATTCCTAATGTTAATACATTAATTATTATGGATGCTGATCGTTTTGGATTATCACAGTTATATCAAATAAGAGGCCGTGTTGGACGTGGTGAACGTATTGCTTATTGTTATTTGATGTATGATAAGCATAAAGTTTTATCAGAAATTGCTACTAAGAGATTAAAAGTTATTAAAGATTTTACGGAATTGGGTAGTGGTTTTGCTATTGCGATGCGTGATTTATCAATAAGAGGTGCTGGTGATATTTTAGGTAGTGAACAAGCAGGTTTTGTTGATAGTGTAGGAATTGAATTATATTTAACAATGTTAAATGAAGAGATAGCTAAATTAAAAGGTGAGAAAGCTGAGTCTAACGAAAATGAATCAAGTCAACCTTTGGTTGATGTTGAAACAAGTATAAAAGATAATTATGTATATGATGATGAATTAAAGATTGAAATTCATAAAAAGATTAATTCAATTGATTCTAAAGATAAATTAGATCAAGTTCGTAGGGAATTAGAAGATCGTTTTGGTACAATTGATGAAGAAATGCTTGTATATATGCATGAAGAATATTTTGAAAAACTTGCTCATTCTTTAGGTATTAATAAAATTAAGCAAACGAAGAATTTTATTGAAGTTGAATTAAGTAAACAATTAACGGAATTAATAGATGGTGAAGTTTTATTTGAAAAAGTAACGGATATATCAAGAATGTTTCGTTTTACGATGCGTTTTGGTAGATTATCAATTATTTTAGATACAGTTAAATTAGATAAACATTTTATTTATTATTTAATAGATTTAATGGAAGCATTGAAAGAATCACTTAAAAAATGATTCTTTTAAGTGCAAAAAAAGATTTCCAAAGTGCAATTATTGCACTTTTAATTTGCTTTAAAGTAAAAATTATGATATGCTATCAATAGTTAGGAGGGCTTTTAATATGGAACAATGGAATGTTGAATTATCACAATATATAAAAGAAGGAGAACCAAATCGAGTTGAAAAAACTAAAGCTTGGGAAACTGCTATTGGTCTTCAAGAAGTAGATGGTTTAAAACCTTCTAAATATTTAGTTAATATAGCAAAAGATCATATTGAAGGTAAAATTGAATTAGAAGAAGTCAAAATGAGAATTAATGAATACTATGAAGCATTGGATGAAAGAAGTAAAGAAGAAAAAGACACTACTGAAGAAGCAGATAAAGTTTCTGTTAGAATTACAGAAATATTAAGTGAACAATCTTTTAATTTTAATCCGATTGAATTAATAAATATTCATAAAAAATTATTTATAGATGTATATAAGCATGCAGGGATTATAAGAAATTATAATTTTACTAAAAAAGAATGGATTTTAAATGGTGATACCGTTACATACGGTTCATTTGAAAATATTATGTCTACATTAGAATATGACTTTGAACAAGAAAGAAATTTTTCTTATAATAAACTTTCATTTGATGAAGCAATTAAACATTTGTGTCATTTTACTTCTAATATATGGCAAATTCACCCTTTTTGTGAAGGTAATACAAGAACAACAGCGGTATTTATTATAAAATATTTAAGAACGTTTGGTTTTAATATAAATGATATAGTTTTTGCTGAAAATTCTTGGTATTTTAGGAATGCCTTAGTGCGAGCTAATTATAAAAACTTTCAAAAAGGAATATTTGAAGATTTATCTTTTTTAGAAAAATTTTTCTATAATTTATTATCAAATACAAAATATGAATTAAAAAATAGATATATGCATATTGATTATGATAAAAAATTAGATGTTGAAATAAAAACAAACAATTGTACTTTAGAAGAACAAGCAATATTAAATCTTATTAAAGAAAATCCTAATATTAAACAATCAGAAATATCAAATAGTATTGGTAAATCTTTAAGAACAGTAAAAACAATAATGCATGAAATGCAAGAAAAAAAACTAATAGATAGAAAAAACGGCAAAAAAAATGGTCAATGGATAATTATCCTATAATTATATATTTAATTGTGAATCAAAAAATGGAAAGATAATTATCTTTCCATTACTTGCATAATACGAGGAATAATTTGTTTTTTACGTGAAACATAGTCTTTTAAATATATTCCTTCTTCTAATTCTTGGTTATCAAAACAATTATCTAATGTATCATGAGCATTTTCATTATAGAAAAGGTATGAACCATTAGTAACTAAATCAGTTACAAACAAGGCAACAATGTAATAATCATTTTGATTAGCAACTTTATTAATAAGTTCCACATATTGCTCTTTTTTCTTTAAAAATTCTTCTGGATTCATTGTAAATACTTGACCAACACCAACTTTTTTATTATTTATTTCAAAGTTCTTAAAGTCAGTATAAAGAATTTCTTCAATTGTTTTACCTTTTAATGAAGAACCAGCTTTAAATAGTTCTTTACCATAAACTTCATAATCAACACCAGCTATATCAGCAAGTGCTTTAACAGCTAATACATCAGTATTAGTAGTAGTTGGTGATTTTAATAATAAAGTGTCTGAAATGATACCAGAAAGCATTAATCCTGCAATATCTTTAGGTATAGTAACATTATTTTCTTTAAATAATAAATATATAATAGTGTTAGTACTACCAACAGGCATATTTCTAAAATTAATAGGCATAGTTGTACCAACATTACCAATTTTATGATGGTCAACAACTTCTAATATTTCAGCTTCTTCAATACCATCAACACTTTGACTATACTCGTTATGATCTACAAGAATAACTTTTTTAGGTGTTTTATCATTTAAGTCAGCTAATTTAATTAAACCTAGACAATTGTTTTCTTTATCAACTATAGGATAGTAACTATATCTTAATTTATTAGATGTTTCAATCAAATCATTTACATCATCTTCTTCATCAAAGCAAACAAATTGTTGTGTATATTTAACAGTTTTGATATAATTAGCAAGTCCAATATGGACAGAAACATCAAAACTAGCTTTAGGTGTTCTAATGATATTAACTTTATTTTGACGAGCAATTTGAATGTGTTCGTCTTTAATTTCCTTATTACCAGTAATAATAATAAGTTTAGCTTTGTTCATAACTGCATATTCAATAATACTATGACGATCACCAACAATTAAAACGGTATTATCTTTAATTTCCATATTTTCAATAAAAGTTGTACTACGATAATAAGCTGCTTTTAATTGACCATCAATTTCTTCATCAAAACGTAATATTTCTTCACCATCAAGAATTTCTAGTAAGAAATCATATGAAGTATATAGATGGCGGTAATCACCGCTAATTTGATGACGAGCTATATCTTTCATGGCTAAGGCACCTTCAAATTTATTATTACTATCAACAACAGGGATAGTACTTATACCTTTTTCAGTCATATATTCATAAGCTCTTTTGATGGATTCTTTATTACTAATAAAATAACCGCGACGATAATTTAAATCTTTAATTTGTAGTTTAACATCATTTAAATATTTTGGTTGTTCTGTATTAAAATATTTTAATGCAAATTTTGTTTCATTATTAATATCACCTAATACTCTAGGTTCAGTATTATCACCTAACTTGTTTTTTAAATAAGATAGACTAATAGCTGCTGTAACACTATCAGTATCAGGTTTTTTATGTCCAAAAACATATGTTATTTCCATAATTTCCTCCTCGAATTTATAATTATATTATAGCATGTATCTTTTGTAAAGTATAAAAAAATAAATAAGAAACAAAATAATTTATAGAAAGTGGGGAAATATGAAAGCAACTGGGGTTGTAAGAAGAATAGATGAATTAGGAAGAATTGTTATTCCTAAAGAAATAAGAAAAAATCTTAGAATAAAAGATGGAACTAATTTAGAAATATTTATAGATAATAACAATATCGTTTTAAGTAAATTTTCGGAAATCAAAGAATTAGGGGATATTGCTAGTAAATTAGTTGAAACAATGAGTAATGTTTATAATAAGGATATATATATAACTGATAATGATAGTGTTATTGCTTGTAATAAAAAAGATGATATAGGTACTTTAATAAGTGATAAAGTAGAAAAAAATATAAAAGATCGTAAATGTTTTATAAGTGATGATTATGCTATAAGTGTTATAAATAAAAATGGGGATGCTTTAGGTAGTGTTATTATATATGGTACAAAGTTAAGTGAAAAAGATTTACACATGACGACGTTTATAGCTAAGTTTTTAGAAAAATATCTTGAAGATTAATTTTTAGTGTGTTATAATACACGCAGTTTAAATGTTTTGAAGGAAAGAAGGACATGGAAGTTTTTATTAGAGAGCTTGGATAGGTGAAAGCAAGCAAAACGGATTGTCTCGAATGGTTCTGGAACAGATTAATCGATATTTAGATTAAAACGTTACTCGCGTTAAGAGTTTGAGGTCTTTTGACAAATTAAGGTGGTACCACGTAATCACGTCCTTATACTAGGATGTGATTTTTTTATTAGGAGGAATAAAAAATGAAAGAAAAATATTATATTTCAACAGCCATAGCTTATGCTAGTGCTAAACCACATATTGGTAATACTTATGAAATAGTTTTAGCTGATGCTATTGCTAGATTTAAAAGATTACAAGGATATGATGTTTATTTTCAAACAGGAACAGATGAACATGGTGAAAAAATAGAACAAAAAGCAATCGCACAAGGTAAACAACCACAAGAATATGTTGATGAAATAGCTTTAGAAGTACGTCGTATTTGGGATGTTATGAATACAAGTTATGATAAATTTGTAAGAACAAGCAATCCTGCTCATAGAGAAATGGTTTCTAAAATATTTAAGAAATTATATGATCAAGGAGATATTTATAAAGGTAAATATGAAGGACTTTATTGTACACCTTGCGAATCATTTTTTACCGAAAGTCAACTAGTTGATGGCAAATGTCCAGATTGTGGTCGTGAAGTTACTAAAGCAAGTGAAGAAGCATATTTTTTTAAATTAAGTAATTATGCTAAAAAATTGGAAGATTATATTAATGACCATCCAGGTTTTATAGAACCTGAAAGTCGTAAAAATGAAATAATTAATAACTTTATTAAACCAGGCTTACAAGATTTATGTGTATCACGTACATCTTTTGATTGGGGTGTACCAGTAACATTTGATGATAAACATGTTGTCTATGTATGGATAGATGCTTTAAGTAATTATATAACATTCTTAGGTTATGATGTAGATGGTAATAATAGTGATGAATTCAAAAAATATTGGCCAGCAGACTTACATCTAATTGGTAAAGATATTATTCGTTTCCATACTATTTATTGGCCTATTATGTTAATGGCCCTAGATTTACCAATGCCAAAACAAATATTTGGTCATCCATGGGTATTAATGGGTCAAGATAAGATGAGTAAATCAAAAGGTAATATTATGTATGCTGATGATTTAGTAAAACTTTTTGGTGTAGATGCTGTTAGATATTACTTATTACACGAAATTCCTTTTGCGCAAGATGGAACAATTACTTATGAACTATTAATTGAAAGAATTAATTCTGATTTAGCTAATATTTTAGGTAATTTAGTAAATAGAACAATCAGTATGAGTAAAAAATATTTTGATGGTAATATTAGTAATCCTAATGTTTCTGAAGGAATAGATGAAGACTTGAAGAAAGTTGTAATGGACGCTAAAACAAAAGTTGAAAAAGCTATGGATGAATTAAAAGTTGCTGATGCAATTGATGCTATTTTTGAAATATTTAGAAGAAGTAATAAATATATCGATGAAACTATGCCATGGACTTTAGCTAAAGATGAAACTAAAAAAGATCGTTTAGCAACTGTTTTATATAACTTATTAGAAGCAATAAGACATGGAGCAGTATTATTACAAGCATTCTTACCAGAAACAGCTGATAAAATATTTAATCAATTAAATACCCAAAATAGAGGATATGATACATTGGATAACTTTGATGGTTTATTAGAAACACCAAGTGTTAATGATCCAGAACCTTTATTTGCCCGTATTGATAAAGATAAAAAGTTAGAAGAAATAGAAGCTTTAAAATAGCTTCTTTTTTGTCAATTATTGTAAAATGTCGAAATATGTATTTTGATTTTTGTTTCAAGTATTCTTAATTATGATATTATAATTTTGGGAGATAAAATATGATAACAAAATTGAGAGTTGACATTAGGTTATATGCTTTATGTTTAGTTGTTGTTTCATGTTTTGCTTTATTTTGTTTTATGGGTTCTGATAAAGTTGATGCCCTATATTTTAGTTTTATGTTGTATGGAATAATTAGATTTTTAAGAATAGAAAAATGATTATATCTTGTGATATAATTTTTTTGTAGGTGATTTATATGATGATTGATACACATTGTCATCTTAATAGTAATGATTATGAAAATATTGATGAAGTAATAAAGCATATGGACGGTAATATAATGATTGTGAGTGGTGCAGATATGGCTTCTAATCGTGAGAATCTAGATCTAGTTAAAAAGCATTCTAATATATATGCAACTATTGGTATGCACCCTGAGGTGGCTAGTGTTTATAATAGTGCTTGTTTAGATTGGTTAGAAAATCATATTAATGATGCTAAAGTAGTTGGTATTGGTGAAATCGGTCTTGATTACCATTATGAAGGTTATGATAGAGAGTTACAAAAGAAGATATTTATTGAGCAAATAGATCTAGCTAAAAAATATCATAAGGTTGTTGTTATTCATAGTCGTGATGCGATAGCTGATACTTTAGATATTATTAAATCATATTTAAATGGTTATCCTACTGTTATGCATTGTTATAGTGGTAGTGTTGAGACTGCTCGTATTTTAACTAAGATGGGAGTTATGTTAGGTATTGGTGGCGTTTTAACTTTTAAGAATGCTTCTAAGTTGGTAGAGGTTGTTCGTGAGATTGATCTTAAGTATTTGTTGTTGGAAACTGATAGTCCTTATTTAACGCCTGAGCCTTTTCGTGGTAAGACTAATGAACCATACAACATTTTATATGTTGCCCGTAAAATAGCCGAAATTAAGAATATTAGTGTGGAAGAAGTGTTAGAAATTACCACTAATAATGCGATTAGGTTGTTTGACTTGCCTATGTAATTATGTTAAAATTATGAGTATGAGGTGATAAGTTTGAATCTCTATTTTATTCATTCATTATTCAAATTTGTTAGCTTAGTTGTTGTATCTTTTGTTTCATTGTTTGGTAGTGCGAATTATGAACAAAAAAATACTTTGTTAGAGAATACTAATGAGGCTAAGAATGTCAATGTTACAAGTATGTATGTTAAACATAATGTTATTAATAAGTATGTAAGTAATCGCCCAGCGGGTGTTATGTTTACGACTACTGAAGGTGTTGATGGATATATATATGTTGATGAAGAAACAGGTACTTCAGTTGTTCTTACTGAGACAGTTGATGAGGTTGTTGAAGTAGGTACTGGTCCTGTTGGTGAGTTTACTGGCAGAATGACAGGTTATGGTCCTGATTGTGAAGGTTGTAGTGCCGTTGGTAATGTTTCATGTCGTACAAAGGCTGGAACTAGCCATAGTTTAACTTATGATGGTATTACTTATCATGATGATGAATATGGGGATGTACGTATTTTAGCCGCTACTTTAAATGTTTTTCCATGTGGAACAATTGTTTATGTAGATAATGGTGTTTTAGAACCATTCTATGGTATTGTTTTAGATACTGGTAGTGCGATGCGTAATGCTTATAAAGAAGATGGAACAATTTGGATGGATTTAGCTTTTTCTTCTGAAAAAGTAGCTTTAACAGGTGGCGCTACTAGTAGAGACACTAAATATGTTGTACAAAGATGGGGCTGGTAAGCCTCTTTTTATTTGTTAGAAAGGAATTTAATATGGAATATTCTCCTAAAAAAATGCAAGACTTATTAGATAAAAATAGTTTTTATTTTAAGAAAAATTTTGGTCAAAATTTTATTGTTGATGAAAATATTATTCGTAATATTATTAATGTTTCTGATATAGATGAAGATACGTTAGTTATAGAAATTGGTCCTGGAGCAGGATCGCTTACTTATTTTTTATGTCAAGCAGCAAAACAAGTATTATGCTATGAAATTGATACACGTTTAAAAGATATATTAGATAGTAATTTGGATGGTTTTACTAATGTAGATATTAAGTTTGCGGATTTTCTTAAATGTGATGTTAAAGAAGATTTAAAAAAATATAATTATAAGAAACTTTATGTTGTTGCGAATTTACCATATTATATTACGACACCAATTATCGTTAAGCTAATTGAGGATGGTGTTGATGTTGATAAGATGGTTTTGATGGTTCAAAAAGAAGTTGGAGATCGTTTTAAAGCAGGACCTGGTAGTCGTGATTATGGGTCTTTATCTATTTTTATTAATTATTATTATGATGTTAAGAAGGCTTTAGATGTAAGTAAAAATGTTTTTATACCTAAACCTAACGTTGATAGTATTGTTGTTTTATTTACAAAGAAAGATAAGCAAATAGAGTTAAAAGATAAAGAATTATTTTTTAAATTAATAAGAGATAGTTTTAAACAAAAAAGGAAGACACTTAGAAATAATTTAAAAGACTATGATTTAGATATTATTTTATGTGTTTTAAAAGAATATGGTTATGATTTAAGTGTTAGAGCAGAACAATTAAGTATTGATGTATTTGCGCATATTGCGAATGCTTTAGCTAAGTAGGTGGTATTATGTTTAATAAGAAATGGGATGTTATTTTAAAAGATGAGGTTAAAAAAGATTATTTTCGTTCTTTAGGTACTTTTGTTAAACATGAGTATGCTACTAAAACTTGTTTTCCTAAATATGAAAATATTTTTAATGCTTTAAGGTATACAGATTATGATGAAGTTAAAGTTGTTATTTTAGGACAAGATCCTTATCATGGAGAGAATGAGGCTCATGGTCTTGCTTTTTCTGTTTTAGAAGGTGTTAAAAGGCCTCCATCATTAAATAATATTTTTAAAGAATTATATTCTGATTTAGGTATTGTTCGTACAAACAATAACTTAAGTGATTGGGCACAACAAGGTGTACTTTTATTAAATACGGTTTTAACTGTTGAAAAAGATAAAGCTTTTTCTCATCGTAATCATGGTTGGGAAATTTTTACAGATAAGATTATTGAAGAATTAAATAAAAGAGAGGAACCTATTATTTTTGTTTTATGGGGTAATCCTGCTCGTAGTAAAAAAGCTTTAATTACTAATAAGAAACACATAATTATTGAAAGTGCCCATCCATCACCTTTAAGTGCTTCACGTGGTTTTTTTGGTAGTAAACCTTTTTCAAAAATAAATAAGTATTTAGATAAACCAATAAAATGGTAAAAAAGATTGCTTTATATTAATAAAGGTGGTAAACTTACCTATCACAGGAGGTTGTTATGAAAGATGCATTAGATTATTTAAATAAGTTATTAAAAGTTGATGATACGATTGTTTTAGCTGTATCAGGTGGACCGGATTCAATGGCTCTTTTAAATTTAACTATAGAGCTTAAGAAAAAGAAAAATTTAAAACTTATTTGTGCTCATATTAATCATAATCTTCGTAAAGAAAGTTTTAAAGAAGAAAAAATGGTTAAAGAATTTTGTCTTAAAAACGATGTTATTTTTGAATATATGTTAATTGAAAATTATGATAAAGATAATTTTCATAATGATGCAAGAAATAAGCGATATGCTTTTTTTGATAGTTTAGTTAAGAAGTATCATGCTAAATATTTATTCACGGCTCACCATGCAGATGACTTAATGGAGACTATTCTTATGCGTATAGTAAGAGGATCAACTTTAAAAGGATATGCTGGTTTTAAGATGGAAGATAAGCGTTTAGATTACACTATTGTACGTCCTCTTGTTAATGTTACAAAGGAAGATATTATAACATACTTAAAAAGCGAAAATATTACCTTTGCGATTGATAATTCCAATTTAAAAGATAAATATACACGTAATCGTTTTAGACATCATGTTATCCCTTTACTAAAAGAGGAGGATAAAAATGTCCATTTAAAGTTTAAAAACTTTAGTGATACTTTATTTATGTATGAAGAATATGTAAATAAAGTGTGTATAGAAAAATATAGAGAAGTGTATGTTAATAATGAATTAGATATAAATAAATTTCAAAGTTTAGAACAACTTATTAAAGAAAAAATTTTATATATGATTTTAGAAAATATATATCAAGATAAGTTATTACTTATTAATAAGCGTCATATTAATCTAATTTTCAAAGTTATTAATTCTAATAAGACTAATACTTATGTTAATTTACCTAATGGTGTTAAAGTTGCTAAAAATTACAATTTTTTAAGTTTTAAACAGGAAAATGAAGTAGTTAAATATAATATTAAATTAGATGCTGATTTACTATTACCTAATAATCATAAGATTACTTATATTAGTGATAATCTTGATAAAAGTAATTATGTTATAAGATTAGATAGTAGTGAAATTAAATTGCCTTTATATGTTAGGACACGTAAAAATGGTGATAAGATTGCTACTAAGAATATGAATGGTCATAAAAAACTAAGTGATTTATTTACAGATTTAAAGATTAACAAAGATTTACGTGATAGTTATCCTATTTTAGTAGATAGTAATGATGTTATTTTATGGGTACCAGGTTTAAATAAAAGTAAATATGATAAACAAAAAAAGGAAAAGTATGATATAATACTAAAGTATGACTGAGGAAGGAGAAAATAATGAAAAGAAATACAAATATTAAGAAGAGTATACTTCCATATGTATGTTTATTTTTCTTTATGATGGGAGTCTTATACTTTTTTAATATAGCAAACAGAAAAGTTAATACATTAACTTATGATGCTTTGTTAGATTCGATTAATAAAAATGAAGTAGTAGAGTTACATATGGTGCCTAGTAGTGCAGGTGGTATATATGAAGTATCAGGTAAAATGAAAGATTATGAAGAAAATGAATCTTTCTTCGTTCGTGTTCCATTAACTGATAGTGTTGCTTCCACTTTAACTAATGCTAGTGTAGAACATGATTTTAAATTAACAACGACGGCTGATCCAGATTCAAGTACCTTATGGTTATTTTTAATTAATGTTTTACCAATGATTATTTTAATTGGAGGAGCATTCTGGTTCTTTACTAGACAACTTAGTTCAAATAAAAATTCAATGGACTTTGGTAAATCTCGTGCTAGATTAAGTGAAGATAGTAAAAAAGTAACATTTAAGGATGTTGCTGGTTTAGATGAAGAAAAAGAAGAAGTTCAAGAACTTATTGATTTCTTGAAAAGTCCAAAGAAATTTCAACGCTTAGGAGCTAGAATTCCAAAAGGTGTTTTATTAGTTGGTCCTCCAGGTACAGGTAAAACTTTACTTGCTCGTGCCGTTGCTGGAGAAGCAAATGTACCATTTTACTATATAAGTGGTTCTGATTTCGTTGAATTATTTGTTGGGGTAGGTGCTAGTCGTGTTCGTGATATGTTTAAACAAGCTAAACATAATGCACCATGTTTAATTTTCATCGATGAAATTGATGCGGTTGGACGTCAAAGAGGTGCAGGTTTAGGTGGTGGACACGATGAACGTGAACAAACACTTAACCAATTATTAACTGAGATGGATGGTTTTGGTGCTAATGAAGGTATTATTATCATTGCTGCAACTAATAGACCTGACGTATTAGATCCGGCTTTATTACGTCCAGGACGTTTTGATAGACAAGTTCAAGTTAATTTACCTGATCAAAAAGGACGTAAAGAAATATTAGCAGTTCATGCTCGTAATAAAATATTTGCTAAAGGTATTACTTTAGAAAATATTGCTAAACGTACAGTTGGTTTTAGTGGTGCGGATTTGGAAAATTTACTTAATGAAGCAGCATTACTTGCCGTTAGAAGAAATAAAGAAGCTATAACAATGTCTGAGTTAGATGAAGCTCATGATAGAGTACTTATGGGACCTGCTAAGAAGAGTCATAAATACACAGATAAAGAAAAGAAAACAGTTGCTTATCATGAAGCAGGACACGCTGTTATTGGTTTAAAACTAGAAGGTGCTAATGATGTTCAAAAGATCACTATTATACCTCGTGGTATGGCTGGTGGTTATAACTTGATGTTACCTAAAGAAGAAACATATTTACAAACAAAAACAGAATTGTTACAAACAATTAGTGGTTTATTGGGTGGTCGTGTAGCTGAAGAATTAGTTTTTGATGAAGTTACAACTGGAGCTCATAATGACTTTGAAAAAGCCACTAAAATAGCTCGTGCTATGGTAACAGAATATGGTATGAGTTCTTTAGGACCAGTTCAATTTGAACAACAAGAAGGTAGTGTTTTCTTAGGAAGAGATTATACTAAGAGTCGTAATTTTTCTGGTCAAGTAGCATTTGAAATCGATCAAGAAATGCGTAAAATAATTGATGAATGTTATGAAGTGACAAAGAAAATTATTAAAGAAAATAGAGATTTACTTGATTTAATAGCTAATACCTTATTAGAACATGAAACAATTACTAAAGAACAAATTGATTATTTAGTAGAACATAAGTGTTTACCACAAGAAGATGAAGAAAAAGATTTAAGTGATTTTAAAGAAGCTTCATTAGAAGATTTAACGGTAAGAGAACTTAAAGATTTAGCAAGTGAAAAAGGTATTAAAGGTTATGCTAAAATGACAAAAGAAGAATTACTTGATAAATTAAAGGAAGATGAATAATCTTCTTTTTTTTTTGTCCACCTTTTCCACATAATCAAAAATTCTTGACGGGGGGGGGTATTATGGTATAGTTTATATAGAATTCCACAGGAATCAAAAAAGGAGGATCTTGTTAGAATAACTGTGTAAATTGAAAAATTTATACAGTTTTTTTAATGGAGGATAAAATGGAAGTAAAAGAT
>CALVQV010000008.1 GCA_944358325.1 uncultured Bacilli bacterium | reverse complement strand
ATTATTAGAACAATTAGGTTTAAAAGATCGTGTAGAACACTTTCCCACTAGACTTTCAGGAGGAGAACAACAAAGAGTTGCTATTGCACGAGCTTTAGCCAATGATCCAGATATAATATTAGCAGATGAACCAACAGGTAATCTTGATGCTGAAACGGAAAAGGCAATTTTTGAATTATTAAAGACTCTGTCAAAAAATGGTAAATGTATTATTGTGGTTAGTCATAGTGAACTAGTGAAAAAATATGCAGATTATGTATATACAATAGAAAATAATTCTTTGGTAGGTGAATCATGCAAATAAAGGATAATTTTAAACTTGCACTACTTGTTTTTCTTCGAGAAAAACGAAAAGTTATATATTTTGGTGTTATTTTATTGTTTGTGATTTTGAGTCTAAGCCTTTTTGTGTATAGATTCAATACTAATAAAATGATGGAGTACAGTATTGAAAATAATATTGGATTTAATACTCTCGCTTTTTTTCCAAAAATCTTAAATGAAAATGTAAGCGAGGTTACTAAGGAAGAATTAAATGAAATGATAGAATCTGATATTATTGATATTAAAAATTTAGAACATGTAGTAGATGTTTATAGAAGTGGGTATTATGATTTTGTTGCAATAAGTGATTTTAAAAATGATTTTTTAGATGGAACGCTAACATTAATTAGAGGAAATGAAAATACGCTTCCTGATATTGTTGCTGGTCGCTCTTTTAATTCTGATGAGGTTGGTGTGGCAATTTGTCCTGTACATTTTTATCCGAATTTTGAACCTAGACAAATAAAAAAAGAATATGTAATTAATGGTTATGACTTAATTAATAAGAGTTTTAATATAACTTATGGAATTTCAGATGAAAATACTGAAGGATATACTAAAACATTTAAAATTGTTGGATTGTATGACTCTTCAAAAAGGTTTAATGATAATGGAACATGTTATATTTCTGGAAAAGACATTACCGAAATAGTTAACAACGAAAAGTTTGCTACAAATAAGAATAATCCTATGGTTAACTCTGGAATTCCTGTTTTATATGCTATTGTTGATGATAAAGAAAATATCAATGATGTTAAAGCACAAATGGAAGAAATGAATTTTTTTGATGTTAAAATTGCTTCAGTTATTGATACAGAAATGGTTGATACTATTTATATGTCTTTTATCTCTGTTTTTGTTATCATTCTTATTTCAGTGATAATAATTATTCCTGCTTATACTAAATGGCGACTTAAAAGCGAGGAAAGAAATATAGGTATTTTGCGTGTTTGTGGTTATACGGAAAAGGATGTATGTATAGTATATGTTTTAAAAATTTTAATGCAATATATAATTTTATATTGCATAGGACTTTTGATTTTCGTATGTGTGTTTGTGTTTCTTAAAGAAAATGTCCAAACATTCATTAATTTTGATTATATGTTAGGAGGCTTAAAAATAAATTTTGGAGCTATTCTTTTCTCAATATTAATAAATGTTTGTTTACCTGTATTAATTATGATTCCATACTTGCGTAAGTTATCTAAATTGACAATTGTCAATTTAATAGGAGAGAATGATTAGTATGCTTCTGCAATTAAAAGCTTTTTTTAGGAGCAAATATGTAAAATTATATATTGTAATATTTGTTACCTTTTTTGTGACTTTAACCCTTTTGTATGATTTTTATAAATATTATTCCGAGATGAGATTAAACATTTATCAACTTAATACTTATTTTATTGTAAATAGTAAAGAAGACATTATTGACACTTTAAGACAAAATGATAATATAACTAATATTGAAAAAGTTATTTTGTTTAGTGATGATGAAAATGATTTTCGAGATCAATTTGGATTTGAGTGGGTTAATTTATTGGATTCTGGAAATGCATTCTTAGTTGGGGAAAAAATTAATAAAAAAGAAGAAATTAAATTAGGAGAAGCCATATTAAATATGTCTAAACAAAATCTAGAAGTTTTTCCAGAAATTCATCAAATATGTGGTAAAAAAATTTCACTTACATTTGAAAATAAAACATATGATTTTGAAATAAAAGATATTGTAGAATCAAATTTTTCTAGTATATTAATTTCAAATGATGATTATAATAATATCATTGATAGTAGTCAATTATATAGTTATGTATTTGATTTAAAAAATTATGATAAAATTGATAATACTTATAATACTTTATCAAACATGGATAATATAAGCAATATAAATTATATAGAAAATTATGATAGTGAAAAAACTTTTAATACTATAGAAAAATTAAAACCAACTATTGAACTTTTAAAGTATGCGTGTATTATATATTCGATAATTATTTTTATATTATTAATAATGTTGAATAAAGAAACGATAAAAAAAGAAATTAATTATATGAGACTAGAAAGAAAACTTGGTTATAACAAGCGACAAATAAAAAAATGTATTGTTATAAAATTACTTACTTTGGATCTAATAGTAACAATTATATCTTTATTTGTATATTTTTTAATTGAACATTTTATACTGTGTTTTTTACCTATTTTTGTAAATTTTTTAACAATATTAAAATTGGCTTTGTTTGTTACTATAATATCTATTTTTTTGATTTTGGTTAGCAGAGTAACTCTTAATAAAATAGTGTAGTAAAAATTAAAAAAAGTGATATAATGATAATAGGGATATTGTATATCTACTACAAATATAGAAAGGAGGGTGAATATGAAGAAGATAACTAAATCTTTAATGGTTTTAGCAGTTGTTTTGACTCTAACTTTAAGTTGTGTAGAGGCTGTTAGTGCTTGGGGTTCAATGTTTGATTATAAAGGTAAAGTTCATTCTATGTCAAGAACAGTAACTGGGAAAACATATCAATCTAATGTTGGATTGAGAAAAACTAGTACAGGGCGTCTAAGAATTAAAGCTATGCTTTATAAAAGATCAGGGTCAAGTTATAACTTTGTGAATGGTGAAATTGCTCCTTTTGATGGAACAGGAGTATTAAATTCTCTTCATGTAGTTGAACATAATGCTAGTGGTACAAACGATTATAGAGGAGAATGGGAACAACTTGATAATGGTGTTATGCAATCAAGCTTAGATATTTCAAATAGAATACCTATTGTTTAATGATTGGTATAATTACTAGATGATTTAATCAATAAAGAAATAATTGATTTAGACTATTGATAAAATAAAATTTTGTCAATAGTCTTTTGATTTCTTAAAAAATAATATTATGAAAGTGATGTATGCTTTATTTAATTTAATTAATTTAAGATAATGAAATCGAATAATAAATATCTAGTGCAAGTATAAAAAATTTAAATTGAGTGTTATATTTTAAAGAAAATTTGGTATTATTAAAATTGAATATGTTGATTAAATGTGATTAAATATGAAGCTTCCATGAATAGGGCTTCGTTTTTTTGTTTTTAATTTAATAAGTAATTATTATAGGTAATATATTTTATAAGTTGAAATTAAAAAAGTGGGTGAAAATGTGGGTAGATTTTGAATATTGGTATTAATAATTTAATAAAAAAAACAGTATTTTGCTTTGATAGTTTTTTTGGAGGTGAAATGTATTATAAAAAAATAAAAAATATGTTGCTAATTGATGAGAGGACAAATTTATAATTTGTTCTTTTTTTATTGTTTGATAAATATGTTTATTTAGGAGGATAACTCGTGAATAAAGAATCTTATATTAGAGCAGTAACAGAATTTCAATTAGCAATAATAAAAGAATTATATAAAAATAATAAAATAGGATTAAAAGAATATGAATATGCATTAAATAAATTAGAATTAAAGTTAGATAGAAATATTGTACCAAATGATATAAAATTAGCAGTGCTAGATTTAAAAGTATAAAAAGGAGCTGATTATTATAAAAAATAAAATTGAAATTATTAAAGATAATAGTAAAATAAATTCTTTTATGATAAAATATGTAATGGGAGGCATATAAAATGGAATTACTCAAAATGAGGAATATGTTAGGTCAAGGAAAATCCATATATGATATGCCACTCAAAGTTACTTATTATGCAAGAGTTTCAACAGAATTGGAACAACAATTAAATTCTTTGGATAGTCAAGTAATGTATTATGAAAATCTAATAAAATCTCAAACTAATTGGACTTTTATAAATGGTTATGTTGATGAAGGAATATCTGGAGCTTCTGTTAAAAAGAGGGATAGTTTTTTGCGAATGATTAGAGATGCAAAAGCAGGATGTTTTGATTTAATATTAACAAAAGAAGTATCAAGATTTGCAAGAGATACATTAGATAGCATTCAGTACACACGAGAACTATTATCTTATGGTATTGGTGTTTATTTTACTACTGATAATATAAATACTTTAGATCCAGATGCCGAATTAAGACTGACTATTATGTCTAGTCTTGCTCAAGAGGAATTAAGAAAATTATCTGAAAGAGTTAAGTTTGGGAACAAAAGAAGTTTAGAAAAAGGTATTGTTGCTGGAAGTAATAATATATTAGGATATGTAAAAGACAAAGGGAAATTAGTTATTGTTCCAGAAGAAGCAGAAATTATTAGAACTATATTTGATTTATATGTTTATGAGGGACTTGGTACAAACAAAATAAGTCATAAGTTGTTTGAAGAATATGGTTTTACTAATAGTAAAGGTAATCCTATTCACCCAGCTAATATCAGAGATATTATAAGAAATCCTAAATATAAAGGATATTATTGTGGTAACAAAGGGGAAACATTTGATTTTAGAACTAAAAAAAGAAAATTACATTCAAAAGATGAATGGGTTATTTATCAAGATAATGAAAATGTTCCACCGATTGTATCTGAAGAAATTTGGGAAAAAGCTAACGAAATTATAGATATGAGAGGAAATAAACATTCTAATCCAGATAAATCAGTATATGTTCAAAGATTCCCTTTATCAAGGAAACTTCATTGTGCTCATGATGGCTGTACTTATGTTAGAGGTAATTGGAAAACAAAAAATGGTAAAAAAGTTTTTTGGGGCTGTGATACATATAGAAGAAATGGAAAAGCAAAAATGAATGGTTGCAAATCACCACTTTTATATGAAACTGAATTAGTAGAGGTATTTAAACCAGTTGTTAAATCAATTGTTGATAATAAGGATAGTATATTAAAAGAAATATTAGATATTCTTAATGATGCCAGTTTTACTGCTAATTATAAAAAAGAAAAAGATAAGTTAAGTCAACAAATAGTAGATGTTGAAAAACAAAAAGATGAATTATTTAATATGAGAAGTAATAATGAAATTTCTGCAGAAGAATTTGCCCTTTATAGAAATAAGTATAATTCTAAAATTGAAATTTTAAATGATGCTTATAATAAAATAGTTGCAATAGAAGAAAATACAAAAACATCAGTTGATACAGTTGAATCTTTAAGAGAAAATATAAATAATATTTTAGATATAAATGATGAATCTGTATTGTCAATTGCATCTTCATTGTTTGAAAAAATAATAGTAGAAGCTAGTCATGATAGTGAAGAAAATGTAAAAGCAGTGCTTCATTGTCAATTGAAAATAGATGGAGGCGAACGATATAATTTATCGTTGCCTCAATTATCACTGCTTCCAAAGAGTAGCGAGGGGATTCGTTGCTCCATCTGGTAAAAATTTGGTTTGTATACCAGCATTTGCTGACATTACAATTGATGGAGAAGAACGAACAGCAATTAAATTAATTGTAGAAGCTAAATAAGCTTCTTTTTTTCTTTTTTCTTTTTTTTATTTAAAATAACTTTTAATATTTTTGGGAATATGGTAAAATATATATAGAAAGTAGGAATATAAATGAAGAAAATGTTATTAAGTATCTTATTAGTAGGATTAATACTATTTACAGGTTGTGAAAATAAAGAACAAACTATAAATGATGCAATGAAAGAATATACAACTGATTATTATGAAACATACATAAAGGGGAAGAATTTAGGCATTGATATACCAGAAATAACAGTAGCTAATTTAAAAGCCGCAATTGAACGCGATTATGACATGAAAAAGTTAGAAGATTGTACTGATAGTTCTTATGCAACATTAATTTTAGATAATGATGAAAATATAAAATCTATTGAACTTCACATGAATTGTAAATAATTAAAAAAACATACAATTTTATTTATTTGTTAACTGTAATCGTTAAACATTATTATATTTGTTTACAAAAATAAAAAATTTACATTTTAAATTTAAAAGAAAGACAAAAATGTTCATTTGTCTTTCTTTTTTGTTCTTGTTATAGTTACTTTGGAAAGGAGGAAAAAGGATGCTTAATCAAGCAGTATTAGTTGGAAGATTAGTTAAAGATCCAGAATTATATGAAACTGAAAGTGGCAAAAAAGTAACACACATTACTTTAGCAGTACCTAGAAGTTTTAAAGATGTAAATGGCGAATATCAAACAGATTACATCGATTGCACATTATGGCAAGGTATTGCTGAATCAACTGTTACATATGTAAAAAAAGGCGATCTAATTGGTATTAAAGCTCGTATTCAAAGTAGAAATATTACAGATGAAGATGAAAAGAAAAAAACTATTATGGAAATAATAGCAGATAAAGTAACATTTTTATCAAGTAAACCTAAAAACTAAATATAATTTTATTATGTAAAACCAAGAATTATTCATTCTTGGTTTTTGTATCTTCGTAAAAAATGTTGTCTGGTTTTGTTTCAAATATTTTGGCAATTTTATATGCCATATCATAAGTAATGCGACGTTTGTTATTTTCCAATTGCCAATAAAAAACTTTGCTGATTCCCAATAAATCTCCCATTGTTTGATAGGTTAAATTATTTTTTATACGTAATTCTTTTAGTTTTTTCATATGTTCCCAACTTTCTATTAATATTATACATGAATATTTGAACTACTTCAATACTAAGTTAACTAAAAAGTAATAAACTTTCTATATTTTAAGATATGATTTACAATGTTATTAACAAATGGATAACGGAGGTTTTAAAATGCTAGTAGGAAATAGAATTAAACAAGCAAGAAAAGATAAAAATTTATCACAAGAAGAATTAGGAAACATGATAGGAGTTACAAAAGTTTCGGTGTGTGGCTATGAAAAAGGAACTAGAACACCTGCAATTGATACTTTTTTAGATTTAGTAAATATTTTAGAGATTGATCCTTTATATGCTTTAGGATTAGAAAAAGAAGTAGTTTCTGATAATGATGAAAATTATAAAGTTCGTATGTCTAGTGACGATATTAAAATAATTAAAGAAATTAGAAAAAATCGTGAACTATATAATGAATTATGTAATAATCCAAAAAGAACAATTGATATAATTAATTTAAAACTTTTTAAAAAGTAGAATAACTACTTTTTTTTTGATATAATTATTTATGGTGATAGTATGTCTAAAATAAAAATGATTGTAACTTGTTCAATTATTGTATTAATTGTTGGTTTAGTATTTTTTTATACTTTTTTTAATAAAAGAATGCAATTATACAAAAAGAATTTTTTTTATATGGATACAATAATAGAGGTTAAAATATATAGCAATAATAAATCTAAAGCTTTAAATGCATTAGAAAAAATAGATGAAATATATAATGATTACCATAAATTAAGTGATCGTTATAATGAATATGAAGATATGATAAATGTTTATACAATTAATAATAATAATTGGGATCAGCAATTTCTTACAATTGATCAAAGATTATATGAAATGTTAGAATACGGTGTTTCATGGTATCAAAAAACTAATGGATTGTTGGATATTAATATGGGGTGTATCATTGAAACTTGGAAAAATTATTTTAATGATGCTAATGGTATTCCAACCAATGAACAATTAAATTCTTGTAATTCCAATCCTATTGTTTTAAAAGAAAACAATACAATTTTAAATAATAATCCAAATATTGATTTGGGTGCTATTGCTAAAGGTTATGCTACACAAGTTGTTAGTGAATACTTGGAGAGTATTGGACTAGACAATTATTTAATTAATGCAGGTGGAAATATCATTGCTGGTAATCATTATAATGGCTCTAAATATCGTATTGGAATAGAGAATCCTAATGACAAAAGTATTTACAAAATTATTAATGTTACAAATAAAGCTGTTATAACAAGCGGTGGATATGAGCGATTTTATGAATATGATGGACATAGATATAGTCATATAATTAACCCAAAAACAAAATATCCAGCAGAATATATGAAAAGTGTAACTGTTGTTTGTGATAATAGTGCATTAGGCGATATTCTTTCAACAACTTTATTTTTAATGTCAATAGATGAAGGGAAAGAATTTGTTAAAAATATGAATGTAGATGTTATATGGTATAGTAACGATGATAGTATTATCACAACCGAAGGAGTAGCACTTTATGAATAAAAATGATATTTTTTTAGTTCTTATAATCATAGTGATAGCTTTTGTTAGTTTATTTTTCTTAATTAATAAAGAAGAAGGAACAGAAGTAGTTGCATATTATGAAGATAAAAAAGTATTAACTGTACCATTGGAAGTAGATAATAAGTATATAATAAACGGATATTTAGGAGAAGTTCAAATTGAAATTAAAAACAATCGAGTAAGAGTACTTGAGGAAAATAGTCCTCGCCATTTATGTAGTAATCAAGGCTGGATTTCTAAATCATATGAATCTATTATTTGTCTTCCAAATAAAGTTATAATAAATATAGAAAATAATAGTGAATTAGATGCGATTGTTAAATAAGGAGTGAGTATATGGAATTAAGAAAAACTACACGATTATCTATGTTATTAGCAATTTCTATTATTTTAAATTTATTAGAGAATCTATTTCCTTTTTTTAATGGAATGATTCCAGGGTTAAAATTAGGTTTAGCTAATATTGTTGTTTTGTTTGTACTATATCATTTTTCTATTAAAGAAGCCCTTCTTATTTCTATATTACGTGTATTTTTAATGGGTTTTATTTCTATAGGAATATTTAGTATAACTTTTTGGTTTAGTTTAGGGGGTGCATTATTAAGTATATTAATGATGTACTTAGCTAAAAAAATAACTTCATTATCTATCATAGGTGTAAGTATTATTGGATCTATAAGCCATTCTTTTGGTCAAATTTTGATAGCTATAATTATTTTAAATCAAACGGCTATGCTTTATTATCTTCCCTGGCTTTTATTATTTAGTATTCCTACAGGAATTATGGTTGGACTTTTTAGTCAAATATTAGTAAAACATTTTGAAAATTCTTGAAATTTTAATTGCTATATTATATAATTAATTTATAAAATAGAGGAGGAAGTTATGAAGAAAACTATTGCAAGATTATGTGTTTTTGGAATGATAACGCTATGTTTAGCAGGATGTTCAACAAAAACTAGTGCTTATAAGGAAGGAACTTATAATGGAAAGGCTATAGATAATTATGGCGGTCAACAAAATGAAGCGACAGCTAGAGTTGTAATTGACAAAGATGGCAAAATTGAATCTGTTTATTTAGATACAACTTATACTACTAGCGATAATGTTGTAACTACTAAAAAAACTTTAGGTGATGATTATAATATGAAAACTTATAATCCAAGTGCTGCTGGTGAATGGTATGAACAAGTAGAAGCATTAGAAAAAGCAATTGTTGAAAATCAAGGAGTTGATTTCTTGGAATTAAATGACGAAGGCAAAACTGACGCAGTAAGCGGTTGTACAATTGCTATTAATGCTTTAGTAGAAGCAGTTAATGATGCATTATCACAAGCTAAATAGGTCTTATGACCTTTTTTTCTTGCCCTAATATTTAATTTAAGTTATAATTGAAGTGGTGAAATTATGAAAAAAGTTATGTTAGTTAGTATTTTTTCAGTTGCGATAGATCAAATTATTAAGTTAATTATCACTTATTTTATGTCTCTTAATTCATCTATCATTATTATAAAAAACTTTTTTTCTATAACATATGTAATGAATAATGGCGCAGCTTGGAGTATTTTAAGTGGCCATTCGTGGTTTTTGATTTTGATGGCTATTTTAGCTCTTAATTTAATTTATATATTTTTTATTAAAGATAAAGTATTAAATAAATTTGAGATAATTGTCTATGGTTTATTAATAGGTGGGATATTAGGTAATCTAATTGATCGTATTCTTTATGGTAAAGTTGTAGATTATTTAGATTTCACAATTTTTAATTATAATTTTCCAATATTTAATTTTGCTGATATATTTATATGTGTTTCAGTATTCTTACTTATTATAGGTATTATAAGAGGTGATATAGATGAAAGAAATAAAAGTAGTTGAAGATGGTATTAGAATTGATGCGTTTTTGAGTAATTTAGAAGATATGTCTCGTACTTATATTCAAAAAATGTGTACGAAAGGATATATTTTAGTTAATAATTCTAAAGTTAAAAGTAGTTATAAAGTAAAAAAAGATGATATTATAACAATTGAAGAAATGCCTGTTCAAGAAATGAGTGCAGAGCCAGAAAAAATGGATCTGGATATTGTTTATGAAGATGATGATGTTATTGTGGTAAACAAGGCCAATGGTGTTGTTGTTCATCCAGCGGTTGGTAATAATTCAGGAACTTTAGTAAATGGTTTATTGTATCATGCTAAGAATTTAAGTGATATTAATGGAGAGTTTAGACCAGGAATAGTTCATCGTATTGACGCATATACAACTGGATTATTAATGATTGCTAAAAATAATTATGCACATGAAATATTAGCTCATGAATTAGAAAAAAAAGAAACATATCGTAAGTATGTGGCTCTTGTTTGGGGTGTAATTAAAGAAGATACTGGTACTATCGATGCGCCTATTGGAAGAGATACTAAAGATCGTAAGAAAATGTGTGTAACTGATATTAACGCTAAAGATGCAATTACACATTTTAAAGTTTTAGAAAGATATGAAAAAGCAACTTTAATTGAATGTAAATTAGAAACAGGACGAACACATCAAATAAGAGTTCATATGAATTATATAGGGCATCCAATCGTAAACGATCCAGTATATGGAAACCATAAAAAAATAAATGATTTAGGACAATGTTTACATGCTAAAGAACTAGGCTTTATTCATCCTAGAACTAAAAAATATATGGAATTTACTTCAGAATTACCTAAGAAAATGTTAGATATGATTGAATTGTTTAAAAATTCATAAGATATATGCTTAATGATAATATGCAAGCAAAACCATTCCAAAGTATATAAGGAATTAGTAAACGTGCAGCTTTATCATTAAGTTTTTTTGTTTCAAGATAAAGACTTAAACTTGTGATAAAGACTAGCAAGCAGTCTACAAATCCCAAGAATGGACTTTTTAATGTAAAAAAGAAAAACGTATATAGCTGATTTGTGATATAATTAAGTATAAGCGAAGTGATATATTGCTTATTATATAATTGTTTTTTGAAAATGGTATATATCGATAGCGTTATTAATATATAAATAATGCTCCAAACTATACCAAATATAAAACTAGGTGGGGCAAAAAATGGTTGATTTAAGGCTTTATAAAAAGAAGTATCAACTGGAAAGAGTAAAGCACTTAATCCCCATGGAATGAGAAGTATAATAAATAATAAAATATTTTTCATTAGATCACCTATAATAAGTTTATGTAAAAATAAAATTTTTATGTAGGAGGAAAATTATGAATCAAGTATCATTAAATAAATATGATGAAATAGTAATGAAATTACTACATTATTTTATAACAGTAGAAGGATATAGTCCTATTGTTTTACATGGCGCTCAAAATGAGATATGGTTAGAAAATATGAATAGTGATTATAAAATTGTTAGAATAGTAACTAATTATATTCATAATGATGAACAATATGACTTTGATGTCTTTCGCGCTAGAAAAATAATGGGACGAATTAAAAAGAAGACATTTAGTTTAGGCATGAATGGTATAAGTATTTTTCTTAATTTAGGAGAAAATGTTCATTTTGATGATAAAGAATCACCTAAAAATTTATTATGTGTTAGTGTTAATGATATGGATGGATTAGTTAAAAATAAAGATTTAATGAATATTTTTCCAGATTTAAAAAAAGATACAGATTTTAAAGAAGAAGGAATGGAACTATTCATTAAAGTTACAAGTGATATCAATCGTAAAAATGAAGAAGAAGCAAAAAAAGTAGAAAATGTTTTTAAAATGAAAAAACCAATTGTCACTTATATTTTAATTGGAATTTGTGTTTTAGTTTATATACTTATGACTTTTTTAGGTAATGGTAGTTATGATAATGAAACTTTACTTAAATATGGTGCATTGTTTAAACCCTTTGTAACAGAATATAATGAATATTTTAGACTTCTTACATGTGCGTTTGTACATATAGGAATGATTCATTTGTTATTTAATATGTATGCTTTATATGTAATAGGCGCACAATTAGAAAGTTTTTTAGGGAAAGTACAATATTTAATTATTTATATATTTAGTGCTTTAACAGGCTCTATATTATCTTGCGTATTTACTAGTAATGCTATAAGTGCTGGTGCAAGTGGAGCAATTTTCGGTTTGTTAGGATCACTTTTATATTTTGGCTATCATTATCGTGTTTATTTGGGCAATGTTTTAAAGTCACAAATTATTCCACTTCTTATATTTAACTTAATGCTAGGATTTGTATTAGTTGGTGTTGATAGTGCAGCACATATAGGTGGTTTAATCGGTGGTTTACTTATGACCATGGCTTTAGGTATAAAATATAAATCTACAACTAGCGAGAAAGTAAATGGTTGGATTTTAACAATAATTTTCACATCATTTATTACTTATATGGCATTCTTTGTATAACAAGTAATAATTTTATAAAATTGACAATTACAAGAACTGTGATATAATATTGTCCTTGCTAAAAAGGAGGAATTTATATGGCTAAAGTAAAAGACAGTGTTAATGAAATTAGAAATTTATATGTTAATGGTGTTGCTGTTAATACTATTGCAAAACAATATGGTATTTCTAAATCAACTGTATATAAATATGTAAAAGGTGTTTCTAAGGATAATAAAATAACAGATGAAGTAATTATAGAACAATTAATTAAAGAAAATAACAATTTAAAATTAAAATTAGCTCATGAAAAAAAACAAAATGCATATTTAAAAGAAATAATAGAAACACTAACTAATGAATTAAATTATAGAAATAATTATTGTTATGAATTGTCACGAGAACTTCAATATTTAAAAGTATCAAAAAAATAAAACGGATAAAACCGTTTTATTTTTTTATAATTTACGATATAAACCAATTGCTTTTCCTAAAATAGTAACATTATTTAAAATTATTGGATCCATAGTATCATTTTCAGGTTGTAGGCGAAAATAATTATCTTCTTTATAAAAAGTCTTAAGTGTTACTTCATTTTCATCTGTCATGGCTACAACAATTTCACCATTACGAGCAACATTTTTTCTTTCTACTATAACTATATCACCATCAAATATACCAGCATTAATCATACTATTACCACTTACTAATAATGTAAATACTTCTTTATTATTTGGAATTAAATAGGCAGGTAGCGAAAAATATTCATCAGGTCTTTCAATTGCTTCAATAGGACTACCAGCAGTTATTTTACCAAGTAGAGGAACTTCAACTATATCTGGATTTTCATTAGCAAATTCATTTTTTACTAATAATTCTATGGCACGATTTTTAGTTCCTTCTTTTTTAATAAAACCTTTATTTTCTAAATTACTTAAATGTGTATGTATAGTGGCAGGACTAGATACTCCAACAGCTTTACCAATTTCCCTTACAGTAGGGGGATAACCATGTGTTACAATAAATTCTTTAATATATGTTAAAATTTCATTTTGTCTTTTAGTTAATTCTTCCATATTTTTCTCCTTTACAATCTACAATAAGTTTACCATACTTATTTTTCTTTGTCAAACCTTTGTTCGTGAGAATATATGTTTACATTTTACATTTAAATCGAACAAATGTTTTCTAAAAACATTGACACGAACAAGTGTTTGTATTATACTTATATTAACAAAGGGAGGAAAGATTTATGAAAGAATTATTAAAAAATAAAATTATGATAGGACTATTAATATTTGTTGTTTGTGTTACTTATGTTAATACAACACAATTAAAAAAATATGAAGAAAAAATTAAAACTAATGATGTTGTGATGAATGTTAAATAGTATTTTCAAAAAGTTATTTATTTGATATAATATTATTGAATAATAGAGGTGGCTTATGGATCAAAATGTTATTAATAATATTAAATCATTAGGTATAGATATGATAAAGGAAGCAGGTTCTGGACATCCTGGAATAGTTTTAGGAGCTGCTCCCATTATTTATACATTATTTTCTAAACATATGATGTTCTCATTAAATGATCCTAATTGGATAAATCGCGATCGTTTTGTTATGAGTGCTGGTCATGGTAGTGCATTATTATATGCTACATTATATATGATAGGTTATTTGAAGTTAGACGATTTGAAAAAATTTCGTCAAATAGATTCTAAAACGCCTGGACACCCAGAATACGGAATGACTTTAGGGGTTGAAGCGACTACAGGCCCATTAGGACAAGGAATTGCTACGGCAGTAGGACTAGCTTTAGGTGAAAAAATATTAGAAAATAAATATAAAATTCCTAAATCTAATAATTTTTTTGATAAAGATAAAAGTCTTTTTAATTATCATGTTTACTGCTTATGTAGTGATGGCGATTTAATGGAAGGAATTAGTTATGAAGCAGCTTCATTAGCCGGAACTTGGAAATTAAATAATTTAATTGTATTATATGATTCTAATCACGTGAGTTTAGATGGAAAGACAACAGGCGTTTTTGATGAAAATGTTCGAGGACGTTTTGAAGCATTAGGTTGGCATACTACTTATGTTGAAAATGGTAATAATATAAATGAAATAAATAAGGCTATTACCAAAGCTAAAGATAGTAATAAACCAACGTTGATTGAAATTAAAACTATTATTGGTGATGGAACTTCTTTAGCAGGTACTAACGAAGTTCATGGAAAAGTGTTAGGCGATGCAGATATCTATAATTTGAAAAAAAGTTTTGGCTTTCCAGAAGATCCATTTTATGTTATGCCAAATATAGATAAATATATGCAACGAGAAATTGCTCTTAGAACTAGTAGAGTATATAGTGAATGGGCAGTTAGCTATCGTGATTATATTATGCGAAATGATAATGATCAAAGTATTTTTGATTATGTGTATAAAAAGTATAAAGATTATAATCTTAGTATAAATAATTTTAATTTTAGTAAAGATGAAAAAGAAGAAACAAGAAAAACAAACCAACAAATTATGAATGTAATTGCACAAAATGTTTCATATTTTATAGGGGGAAGTGCCGATTTATTTGGTTCAGCTAAAAATTATTTAAATGATTATGGGGATTTAAGTAGCGAAAATTATTTAGGGAGAAATATTCATTTTGGTGTTAGGGAACATGCAATGGGAGCTATTATGAATGGTCTAAGTTTAACCGGTTTTTCTGTCCATGGTTCTACATTTTTATCTTTTGCTGATTATATGAAACCAGCGATTCGTCTTGCTGCACTTATGCATTTACCAACTATTCATATTTTTTCTCATGATTCTATTACCTTAGGAAGCGATGGCCCTACACATCAACCAGTAGAGCAATTAACTATGTTAAGGACAATTCCAAATAATAAGGTTTATAGGCCATGTGATGCTAATGAACTTATTGGATGTTGGAATGAGATAATTAATACACATGATCATCCTAGTAGTCTTATTATTACAAAAACTCCAGTTACTATATTAGATAATACTGATGTAAATAAAGTAAAATATGGTGCATATATTGTTCGTAAAGAGACAGAAAAGTTGCATGGAATTATTATTGCTACTGGACCTGAAGTTCATATTGCAATGCGTGTTGCAAATAAATTGTATGGTAAATATAAGTTAGATTTACGTGTTATAAGTATGCCATGTATGGAAACATTTAAAGAACAAAATGAAGAATATAAAAAAGAGTTGCTGCCATTAGGAATTAAAACAATAGCTATTGAATTTGGTTCAAGTGCTTTATGGTATCAATTTGTTTATAATGATAAATATTTAATCAATGTTAATGAATTTGGTCATAGTGGTAATACTAATGATATTTTAAAGAAAATGCATCTTGACAATGATAGTATTGAAGAAAAAATTAAAAAACTATTTTTATAGTTTTTTTTTGACCTTTTTCGACATTTCATAATGTTATTATATAAATGGTGATATTATGCGAACATATTATGTATTTGGTATTAAAACAGAAATTCATAATTTATATACTGATAAAGAAGAAGCATTATACAATATTTTAAAACGTATAAAGGTAGTTAAGAAACCTAATTTAGAATATGGCTTATCAATATATAATCAAATATGTAATACTTTTAATTTTGAAACTTTACAAACGTATTTTGCTAAAAGATATGATGCTAATCCTTGTTATAAATACAAAATATTAGATCGTAAAAATAAAGAATTAAGTTTTTTAGAATTAGCATACCCATGCCTATTTTTAAAAACTAGTAGTTGCTTACCATATGCTTTTGATATTTTATATTTATATAATCGTGATATTTTTATTTGTGATTTTGAAAATGATGATTATTTTTGGTTAGATAAGCTTCATAATTATAAGAAAAGTTTATGTGTGGGTTGTAAATAAAAGGATTTTTATGTATAATTAAATAAGAAAAGGATGTGAAATTATGAACTGGGGAGCTTTTTTTATAGATTTACTTCAAATTCTTGGAGGATTAATTGCTGGTGCAGTTATAGGTTTCTTTGTTGCTCGTAAATATATGCAAAAATATATTAAAAAGAATCCACCAATTAATGAACAAATGATTAAAGCGATGATGATGCAAATGGGACGTACGCCAAGTCAAAAACAAGTTAATCAAATGATGAAAGCAATGAGTAAATATAATGATTAATTCATTATATTTTTTTTGTTTATTCATATAATTTTATTGGTGATATTGTGAATATACATAGGTTATCAAAAATTGTTAATGGAAAGATTGTAACAAAAAATAAAAAAGATATTGTTTTTAAAGCTTGTATTGATTCTAGAGAACTAATTGAGGGTGGTATTTTTATAATAATTGGTGATGTATATAAATATAAGGAAGATATATTAAAAAAAGCTTCAGTTGTTATTGGAGAATATAGTTTAGGTAAAAAAGTTGGTTTTATTAAAGTAGAAGACAGTATACAAGCTTTGAAAGATTTAGCTAAATATAATTTGGATAAAAATAAGTTAAAAGTTATTGCTATAACAGGTAGTAATGGTAAAACAACTTTAAAAGAATTAGTATCTTGTGTTTTAAAAACAAAATATAAAGTATTAAAAAATAATGGTAACGAAAATAATTTAATTGGTGTATCAAAAACTTTATTACGCTTAGATGATAGTTATGATTATTGTGTCTTAGAATTAGGAATGAATCATAAAAATGAAATAAGTGAATTATCTTTATTAGTTAAACCTTATTATGCTTTAATTACAAATATAGGAACAGCCCATATCGGTAATTTAGGATCTAAAAAAAATATCTTTCAAGCTAAAATGGAAATATTAGATGGGATGGATATTAATAATATTATTGTAAATGGCGACGATAAATATTTAAAACATTTAAAATGTTTAAAAGTTGGTAATGGTTTATTTAATGATTTAAAAATTCAAAAAATAAAATTAGATTTACAAACAACTTCTTTTGCATGTAAAATAAAAAATAAGAAATATAATGTTTTATTTCCATATGGTGGACTGCATTATCCTAATTTGATTGGTATGGCTCTTTTATTGGGTTTAGAATTAGATATTTCTTTAGAAGAAGGAATAAAAGCAATTCAAAACTTTAGTATTGTAGGAAGTCGTCTAGAAATAGTTACTTTAAATAATAATAATTATTTAATTAATGATTGTTATAATGCGTCTTATGAATCATTTATGAATGTTATTTCATTATCTAGAACAACAAAACAAAAGAAATTGTTTATTATAGGAGATATTTTAGAGGCAGGAGAATATAGTAATAGTATTCATTTAAAAATTATGAAGGAACTAAAAAAAATTAAAAACACTGAAGTTTGGATAGTCGGAGAGTATTTTAATAAATATAAAAATATTCTTAAAAATAGTTATAGTTATTCTAAAGAAGAAATTATTAACAAATTAAGTACTGATAATTTAAAAGATACAATAATCATTGTTAAAGCGAGTCATAAATTTAATTTAGATGAAGTATGTAGTGTTATATTAAATAAATACTAGACTAAAAATTAAAAATAATATATAATTTTACTTGCTGGGAAGTGAAGTTATGAAAATTAAATATGATTTATTAAAAAAAGATAATGCTACAAATGCACGCCATGGAATGTTGCATACTAATTATGGTAGTTTTGAAACACCTATTTTTATGCCGGTTGGAACACAAGCAACTGTTAAAACATTGAGCCCTGAAGAATTAAAAGAAATAAATAGTGCGGTTATTTTATCTAATACTTATCATTTATGGTTAAGACCAGGAGCGGATGTTATTGATAAAGCTGGAGGACTTCATAAGTTTATGAATTATGATGGTCCTATTTTAACAGATAGTGGTGGTTTTCAAGTTTTTTCATTAGCTAAAAACAAGAAAAAAGATATTGTTGAAGAAGGAGTTCATTTTAAAAGTCACTTAGATGGTAGGCCTTTGCTATTAACGCCGGAACTTTCTATTCAAATTCAAAATAAATTAGATAGTGATATTGCGATGAGTTTTGATGAATGTCCACCATTTCCTGTTACTTATGAATATATGAAACAAAGTGTTGAAAGAACGCTTAGATGGGCTAAAAGAGGGCTTGCTGTTCATTCTAATCCTAATCAATCATTATTTGGAATTGTTCAAGGTGGCGAATTTGAAGACTTACGAAAATGGAGTGCGATAGAGACAACAAAATTAAATTTTGATGGTTATTCTATTGGTGGTACCAGTGTCGGTGAAGATAAACCTACAATGTATAAAATGATTGATTATGCTATTAAATATTTACCAGAAGATAAGCCACGTTATTTAATGGGAGTAGGAGATCCTATTGATATATTAGAGGGTGTTGAACGCGGAATTGATATGTTCGATTGTGTTCATCCAACTAGACTTGCTCGTCATGCTCATGCTTTTACAAGAACAGGAAAGATTAATCTACGTAATTTAAAATTTAAAGAAGATTTTACGCCAATTGATCCAACTTGTGATTGTTATGCATGTAAACATTATACAAAGGCTTATATAAGACACTTAATGGTAGCAGATGAAACATTTGGTAGTCGTTTACTTTCTATTCATAATCTTCGCTTTTTAATTCGTTTAGTTGAAGAAATAAGAGAAGCAATAGATCAAGATAAATTCTTAGAATATAAACAAGAGTTTATTAATAAATATCAAAAGAAAGATAACTAAATTGTTATCTTTCTTTGTAATTATAAGCGCATGATCTGATTAAACGATTCATAATTGCTATACCTAATCCTTGTTTTTTAACGCCTTCAATTATAATTAAATCACTTTTATCTTTATCAACTTCACGTAAAAGAGAGAAGATGTTATGACTTATTTCGTCGTTGTTTTCTTTATGACCATAAACATGATATTTATGATTTGGAAAATAAGATTTGTGTTCTACACATCCAATTATTGAAGTATTTGCAGTTATATTTTCTTTAATTAAATTTATTAATTCTTGATTGTTATCACTATATACTAGTAGGCAAGGAGTACTAGGAGCATAATGTTTATATTTCATACCTGGGCTTTCAACTTTACCGGTTGCTTTTTTATATACGTGTTCATCTATTTTAACACATCCAACAACTTCTTTAATATCTTCTGGTGTTATTTTTCCTGGTCTTAAAATAGTTGGAATATTATCTATAACTTTAACAACTGTTGATTCAATTCCTATTTTTGTTTCGCCACCATCAACAATGTAACTAACTTTATCTTGAAATTCTTCAATGATATCTTCTACTTTTGTACCACTAGGCTTACTTGATATGTTCGCACTTGGAGCAGCAATAGGTAAATTTGTATTTTCAATTATTTCACGAGCAATATTGTTTTCTGGAAATCTAATACCAACTGTATCTAGACCACATGAAACATTTTCAGGAATAATATTTTTCTTTTTTAAAATTAAAGTAAAAGGACCAGGCATAAAAGCATCAATTAATTTTTTTTCAATATCAGTTGGTTCATATACTAATTCTTTTAACATATCAAAATTAGATATATGAACAATTAAAGGGTTATCATTCGCGCGTCCCTTAGCTTTAAAAATATTATCAACTGCATCTTTATTTAAGGCATTAGCACCTATACCATATACTGTTTCAGTTGGGAATATAACTAATTCACCATTTTGTAAAGATTTACTAATCATATTTAATTTATCTTTATCTATATTATTTTTAAAGTCAATTACTTCCATTAAAATCACCACATGTATTATAACACTGCCTTAAAAAAAGCAAGTTAATCTTTAACTGGCTTTTTTAAATTAATTCCTATCATACTTCCTAAAATAGAAGTTAAAATAATAATTAAATAATATAATATATTTATTAACTGATAGTCCTCGCGATAGATTAAGACATTTATTAAACTAATAATTATTAAAAATAACAAGCTATATTTAATTCCAGCAAGCCATCCTTTTTTATTAGTTTTCATACCTAAATATATAGTTCCTAAAATTATAAAAACAATCGGTATAATAATGTTAAAAATGGAACTTAAATTGGTTGAAATGATATCAAAATAATATAGTATTGTTGTAAACATAGACATTACAATAATTCCTATAAAAGATACTAGCAAAGCTTTTACATAGTTCATAAGATCACCTAATAAAATATATGTGATGTATAAAAAAATATGCTTTTAATCATTATAAATTAGGTGATAATGTGATAATTAGAGTTTTTATGTACTACTTTTTGTATTATATTTATAAATTTATTAAAAAAGAAGAAATTAAAGAAAATGATATTTTATTAATGATGTTATTTAGTATTAATATATTATTTTTACCTCTTTATATTTTATTTAAGTATTCTAATACTTTATTAATAAAAAAGAAAAAAGAAAAGAGTATTTTAATTAAGAATGGTGTTTTAAATTTTAATAGTTTGGTAGAACTTAATTATAGTTTAGAATCATTGTTTGAAGAAGTTAAAAAAGCAGGATTTAATAGTTTTGAAGAAGTAAATTTAGCTATTTTATATGATGGTGTAATATCATTTTCGAATTAAAAATCTTTTTATGCGAATTGCATGAGCGATAGTTGTTGTATGGATACTTAATAAAGTGGCTATCAATAATCCCCACATACCAATTTTTAGAGTTGATAAAATAAATAATGTACTTAATCTAATTATAATGCCTAGTAAAGTATCAAAGAATGCTTCCTTGGCATGCATAGTTGCTTGCAGGGTAGCAGTTAATGGTGCTTGAATATAGTAGATTAGAAAAAAAGGACTTAGTATTTTTAAGTATTCACTTCCTAGTGTAGTTTTATATAGTATATTTAAGATGTTATTAGGAAATAAGTAGATAATTATAGTGAAAGGAATACCTACTAATAGCGAAAAGATAATAGCTTGTTTAATTTTGGAGGATACATATTTATATTGTTTATTGATGTAGGCTTTACTAATGTTTGGTATTAAGGCTTGCGATATAGCGAGTGTAAAGAAACTGGGCAGAAGTAGAATCGATAATACGTAGCCATTAATAATACCATAATTATCTATTATATATGTGTTTGAATATCCAACCATCAATAACGTGTTTGTTAAAATAATGGGTTCTAAAAAATAACCTATGTTTCCGATTAAGCGACTTCCAGTAGAGGGAATCGCTATTTTTAATATGTTTTTGATGTATTTAGTATTTGGATATATATCTTTAGGTGATATAGTTGTTTTAGGTATAAAAAATAACATTACTAGTATACTTAATGTTTCACTAACAATGTTGGTTAAAACCATAACAGCAACAGCGTATTCTAAGCCTTTTAATAAACAAATGGGAATTCCTATTATCATTAAAACTAATCTAATTATATCTTCACTAATATTAGAAAGCACATGTGGTAACATTTTTTGTTTACCAAAAAAATAACCTCTGATAATACTAGATAAGCTTATAAAAGGTAAGACTAAACCAATTGTTTTTAAAGCGAGGCTAACGCGTGGTTCATTTAATAAATTAGTTGCGATATTGTTTGCAAATAAAAATAAGATTAACATAATTATTAGATTTATTATGATGGTAATTGGTAGGGCACTAAAAAGTAAGTTTTTATTGTTATACTTGTCTTGTGATACTAAAGTACTTATGGCAACAGGAAGTCCTAATTGTGCTAGTCCAATTAAAAGAGAAAATGTGGGCATGATTAAAGAATATAACCCAATTCCGGTTGTACCTAATAGTCTTGTTGTTATGATTCTTATAACCATACCTAATATTTTAGTGATAAATCCACCGATTATAAGGATTAAAGTTGCTTTAATAAAGGTATTTTTTTTCATATTTCACCTAATTAAAGTTTATGATTATGGATTCTATTTAGAAGTTATTTGATAATGTTTTAAATTAGCATATTAATATTTGAAAATATTTGCTATAATTAATATATAGGTGATGTTATGGATATAGAATTTAATTCTTTACAAGAACTATATCAAAGAATAAGACCTGCATTAAGAACACGTATGCGTGAACTACATCGTATAGGTTATGACTATGTTAAAGAAGAAGATGTATGGAATTATTTAAAGGAAAATAAATGGTGTTCATCTACTGATTTATCACTTAGTGAAATGGTTAGTGATATATTAGGTGTTGATGAATTTAAACTTGATAGATATATGAAAGATAAATTGAAAGTTTCAACGCGTTCGATTTATTTAGAAAAAGGTGATGAAGATGACGAAGATGAATTTGGAATTGACATATGAAGAGGTAAAAAATAAAATAGATAATTATATTACTAATCCTGAAGATTTAGCTTTAATTGATAAAGCGTTTAAATATGTTTATGAATTTCATGAAGGAGAAAAGAGATTAACAGGTGATGATTATATTCAACATCCTTTAAATGTTGCTTATATTTTAGCTTCAATTAATGCTGATACAGCAACCATATGTGCTGGATTTCTACATGATGTTATGGAGGAAGATGATAGTAATAAAGAAGAGTTACTAGATATATTTGGAGAGGTAATTGTTAATATTGTTGAAGGCGTAACCAAGATTAATAAATTAAATTTTGATGGTGATAAGAAAGCTGTTATTGAAAGTCATCGTAAAATATTAGTTGGTCTATCAGAAGATGTACGTGTTATTATTGTTAAACTTGCTGATAGGTTACATAATATGCGTACTTTATGGGTTTTACCTCCTAAGAGTCAAAAAGAAAAGGCTAATGAAACACTTGATATATTAGTACCGATTGCTAGTCGTTTAGGGATGAATACTTTTAAAAGTGAATTAGAAGATTTATGTTTACGTTATTCTAAACCAGATACTTATTTTTATATTGTTGAAAAATTAAATCAGACAAAGAACGAACGTAATTTAGAAGTAAATAAGATGATTGAAGCCGTATCTTTACTTTTGGATAAGGAAGGTATTGAATATAAAATCAAAGGACGTGCTAAAAGTATTTATAGTATTTATAAAAAACTTGATAAAGGAAAGTCTTTTAATGATATATATGATTTATTAGCACTTCGTGTTTATGTTAATACAGAACATGAATGTTATCAAGTATTGGGACTTATTCATTCTAAGTTTAAGCCTATGCCAAAACGTTTTAAAGATTATATAGCTATGCCTAAAACTAATATGTATCAATCTTTACATACAACAGTCTTTGGTGTAGATGAACATATTTTTGAAATTCAAATAAGAACATATGAAATGGATCAAATAGCTGAACATGGTATTGCTTCCCATTGGTCATATAAAGAACATGGTAGTACTAAAGCCGATTTACAAAATGCGATGGAACAAAAATTACAATTTTTCCGTTCTTTAATTGAAATTAAGAATGATAATTCTAATGATGAAGAATTTGTTAAAACAGTTCAAAATGAAGTTTTAAAAGAAAATGTGTATGTTTTTACACCACGTGGTGATGTTATTGAACTTCCGATAGGGTCTACACCAATCGATTTTGCTTATCGCGTTCATAGTGGTGTTGGTGATAAGATGGTAGGTGCTATTGTAAATGGTAGTATTGTACCACTTGATTATGTTTTACAAAATAATGATGTTGTGAAAATTAATACTAATAAAAATAGTTTAGGTCCTAGTAAGGAATGGATAAATATGGCTTTTACAAGCCAAGCTAAAAGTAAGATTAAAAGTTTCTTTAATCGTACACAAAAAGAAGACTATGTTAAATTAGGAGAAGAAGTTTTAATTAAAGAAGTTAAAAAACGTAAAATTCCAATGGCCGATTTTTTTACTAGCGAAAATATTAGTAAAATTTTAAATGAATTTAAATATAAAGATGAAGAAGAATTATATGTTAATTTAGGTAATAACAAAATTCCAGTGGGAACAGTTGTTAATGTTTTATATAATGATAATGCTAGTAAAGAAGATTTAATTTTAAAAAGAGTTATCAATGGTGAAGTAGAAGAAGTAAATTCTAAGGATGACATTATTGTTGAAGGTATAGATCGTATTAAAGTTAATGTTGCTTCTTGTTGTAAACCAATACCTGGTGATGAAATAGTTGGTTATATTACTAAAGGACATGGCATAACTATTCATAGAGCGATGTGTCCAAATATTATGAATAATGAAGAACGCATTATTAATGTTCATTGGAATAATATTACTACAAAAAAATATCCAGCTTTATTATTAGTACATGCAATGGAAAATAAGAATTTATTATTAGACATTATTGCTCGTTCTTCAAATTCAGATATTACTATTCAAAGTATTAATGCAATTAATTCTAGTGATAATTTTATGTATGAATTAACTGTTTTAATAAATAACGTAGAAAGTCTTAAAAAATTCATGAATGAATTAGATAGTATATCTAGTATAATTAATGTTGAAAGGATTATTAAGTAATGCGTGTTGTAGTTCAAAGAAGTAAAAAAGCTAGTGTTAGTGTTGATAATAAAATAGTAGGTAAGATAGATACAGGGTTAACTATTTTAGTTGGTTTTACAGAAAATGATAGTATAAAGGATATTAATTATTTAGTAGATAAAGTTATTAATTTGAGAATTTTTGATGATGAAAATCATGTGATGAATAAAAGTTTATTAGATGTTGGTGGTTCTATTTTGAGTATTTCTCAATTTACTCTTTATGGGGATGCAAGAAAAGGAAGAAGACCTAGTTATGACAAAGCTTTGAGTAGCACGGAAGCTATTAAACTTTATGAATTATGGAATGAATGTTTAAAAGAAAAAGGAGTTAAAGTTGAAACAGGTATTTTTGGAGCTGATATGTTAGTTAATATTGAAAATGATGGACCTGTTACAATTATTATAGAAAGTAGGGATTAGATGTTTAAAGATAAAATTAATTGGAAATTAGTTAATATAGCAATTGCATTATTTATATTTGTATTGCTGTATCAAACTGGTCATTTGTGGATTGATATATTTAATAAATTATGGACAGTAGCACTACCATTTTTAGTAGCATTTACTATTGCGTATGCATTACATCCTTTTGTCAATAAATTAAGGAATAGGAACATTCCTAAAGGATTTGCTATTTTAATTGTTGTATTAATTGCTTTTGCTTTAATGGCAACAACAATTGGTTTAATGTTTCCATTATTATTTAATCAATTAAATTTATTATTTAATAATATTTTAGCTTTTGTAAAAGAATTATCACTTAATTACGATCTTGATTTAGGTGTTTTGCAAACATCTTTAAGTGAAATATTTAATAACGTTATGTCATCTTTTGGTAAGTATATAAGTGATGGAGCGGTTAGTGTTATTGGCGTATCATTAAATGTTTTGAGTAATACTTTTATTGTTATAGCTGCTTCTGTTTACTTCTTGATTGATATGGATAAGATTAGACCAGCTTTTAAACATTTATTGATTCGTAAAAATAAACGTACATTTAGATACGTAGAAGCTTTAGATTATGAAATGAAGGCTTATATTACAGGCTTTATCAAGATTGTTTTAATAACTTTTGTTGAATATACAATTGCTTATACAATTATTGGTCATCCTAGTGCTTTATTATTAGGATTTGTAGCAGCAATGGGTAATTTGATTCCTTATTTTGGTGGTATTGCAACTAATATGATTGCGGCTATTACAGCATTTGCGATTAGTCCATCTTTATTTGTTAAAACATGTATTGCTTTCTTTGTATGTTCTAATTTAGATGGTTATGTTATTAATCCATATGTATATGGTAAATCTAATAAAGTTCATCCATTATTAACTATTTTAGCTGTGTTTGCTGGTGGTATTTTATTTGGTATTCTAGGTATCATTATTTCATTACCAGTAACAATTATTATTATTACAACTATTAAATACTATTCAGAAGATTTAGCTGATTTATGGGAAGAAGTTAGAGGAGGAAAAGGAAAAGATTAATTCTTTTCTTTTTTTTATTTTGTGATATACTTAAAGTAATAAATAAGTAGGAGGAATTTGTTATGAAGAAGATAATGATTGTTATTGGTTTATTGGTGATTTTAGGAATTGTTGGGGCTATACTTATAATAGGTGGTAAGGATAAAAAGTTTAATGCTTATGGGATAGTTACAAAAGTTGTCTCTAATACAGAAGTTGAAATTAAAGAAGATAATAAAATTATTGGCAAGGCAGATATTAAATTACCTATTTTTGATGATGGCGATAAATTAGAAGTTGCGGGTCTTAAAAAAGATTATTTAGTAATTGATAAAGTTACATACTTAAATAATGATAATAATAAACAAGCTTTAATTAACAATATTAATAATGATTTGAAGTTAAATGGATATAAAAATAATATAAATATAGTTACAAAGAAAAATAATGAAGAAGGACCTGCTGTTACAAAGACAAAACTTTTACCTCTTATTGTTGAAAAGCAAGAATATGATTTAAATATTAGTACTGAAGATTTGTTTCCTAATATAGGTTATACTTATAATGCTAATAGTGATAGCTATTATGAATTTACAAGTTCAGATAAATTTATAGTTAAAGATGTTAAAGCAATTTATGATGATAAAGAAGAAAAATTAGAATATGAATTTAAAGATGAAATATTAACTTTTAAAAATGTTGGTAAAGTTATTTATTCGGTAATTATTGAATATAGCAATGGTGATATTATTAATTATTTTTTTATTTAATAAAAATTAAACTAATAGTTGAAAAATGTAAACTAATGGTTTAGATGAAATTTTACTGTTTTGTGTTAAAATTCTAATAGAGGTGGAATAATGGAAAAGAAAACATTTGGTGATATCATTTTAGAATTAAGAAAAGGGCAAAATTTAACGCAACAAGATTTAGCAAAAAAATTAAATATTACTGATAAAGCTATTAGTAAGTGGGAAAGAGGTTTATCTTATCCTGATATTACTTCAATATCTATGCTTGCTAAGAGTTTAAATGTTGATAGTTCATATTTAATTGATCTATGTAAAAAAGAAGATAGTAATAATCCTTTTCGTGAAAAAGAAAATGTTAAAAATATATTTTTATTGATTTTAAAAGCTATTTCATTGGCTATGAGTGTAAGCGTCATTGTGTTAAATTTAATAAATAAAATAGATGAAAAATCCAGTATACTTATGTTGGGGATTGGTTTATTTTGCTTTAGTTTGTTATTTTTTAATTATAATAAAGAAAATTAGTATATACGAAAGTACTTTTTAGTACTTTTTTTGTTTGAATCTTGATTATAAATTAAAAATAAACTATAATGTTTAAAGAGTGTGATGTATTTATGAAAACAAAAGAAATTCAAGATATTAAATTACCTGCACGTAATATAAGTTATGTACTTGCTTCCATGCTATATGTATGTGTGGAAGAAAATGTTAAAGTTTTAGTAAAGGAAAGGAAGAAGAAAAATGATACAAAAGCCAAAAGGAACATATGATGTATTTGGAGATTATGGCAAAAAAGTATTGTATTTAGAAATGCTTTTTCAAAGTTTAATTGAAAAATATAATTATGAATTTTTACGTACACCTATTTTTGAAGCTACTGAATTATTTCATCGTGGAGTTGGAGAAACAACTGATATAGTATCTAAAGAAACATATGATTTTTTAGATCGCGGTGAACGTAAGATGACTCTTAGACCAGAAGGAACTGCTGGAATTGTTCGTAGTTTTATTGAAAATAAAATGTATGGTAATCCTTCTATGCCAGTAAAAACTTGGTATTATGGTCCGATGTTCCGTTACGAAAGACCTCAAGCAGGACGTTATCGCGAATTTTATCAATTGGGTGTTGAAGTATTTGGAACCGATGATCCACTTATGGATGCTGAAGTAATTAGTATTGCCGTTAATTTTTATAAATTATTGGGTTTAAAAGATGTTAAAGTGCGTATTAATAGTTTAGGTGATAGTGAATCTAGAAGTAATTATCGTGAAGCATTACTTGCTTATTTTAAACCACATTTAGATAAATTATGTAGTGATTGTAATGAAAGATATGGTAAAAATCCATTACGTATTTTAGACTGCAAAGTTGATCATGATTTAGATATTATGAAAAATGCTCCTAAGATGAGTGATTATTTGTCTAATGAATCAATAAATCATTTTGAACAAGTAAAAGATTATTTAGATGCAAATGGAATTAGTTATATTGTGGATGATACTTTAGTACGTGGATTAGATTATTATACTAATACAGTATTTGAAGTTGAAGCAGATATTCCTGGTTTTGGTGCTAATAGTGTATTGTGTGCTGGTGGAAGATATAACCATTTAGTTGAAAATATTGGGGGACCTAGTACACCGGGTGTTGGCTTTGCTTTAGGCATGGAAAGATTAATCAATGTTTTAGAAGCAAGTAATATTTCATTGAACATTGAAAACGGAATTGATTTATATGTAATTCCAATGAATGAGATAGTTAAAAGTTATGCTTTTGATGTTACTAATAAATTACGTATGAGTGGTTTTAAAGTAGAACTAGATTATATGAATCGTAATTTAAAGAGCAATTTTAAACAAGCAGATCGTTTGAGTACTAAATTTGTTGCTATTATCGGTGAAGATGAAATGGCTAATGATTATATTACAATTAAAAATAATATAACTAAAGAAGAAGATAAGATTGATACTGCTTATTTAGTAAATTACTTAGATGAAAAAATTGGACAAGAAGATTATCATGAAGAATGTACTTGCGGTGATGATTGTAACTGTGATGGCAGTCATAATCATGATTGTGGGTGTAATCATCATTAAAATAGGTGTTTACCTATTTTTTTGTTGCTATATTTTATGGTTTGTTTTATAATTATAAAAGAGAGTAGGTAATATATATGATTGAAAGAAAAAGTGTTAGTTCGTTTAAAATTATTTTATATTGGTTTATTTTATTGTTAATATTGGGATGTGTTTTATCTTTCTTGCCACAATTTTTATTTAATAATTTTGTTAGTTTAGATGCTTTTCCTAAGTTATTAATTGCTTTAGTTTTAGGGATTGTAACTGATTTATTACTTATTTTTATCACAACTAATATTATTAGTAAAAGATATAAAACTAGTCATAAAACAAAGTTATTATTAACTTTAATAATTATGATTTTTAGTTTAATTATTACTTTTACTAATTATTATAGCTATATTTTAGATGTTAAAGATATTTTTAGTAATTATTTTGATGAAATCTTTCCATCGTTTGTTTCATATGCCTATTTTTTGAGTTTAGTTTTTATTTATGTTATTATCTTGGTACCACGTTTAATTAGTGTATTATTTGTGAGTAAAAAATTATATGTTGAAGAAGTGGTCTTACAACAAGAATTACCTAAATATAAGATTGAGTCAGAAGAACCTGTTTATCAAAAGGTTGATACTACTACTAATCAAGTAATTAATGGAAAAATTGAAACAGAAAAAGAAGATGTCTGGAATGATGATAAATCTTTGGAAGAAAAAGATATATTAATTGTTCCTGAAAAGAAAGAGGAAGCCGTTCCTCCAATTGTTCCTACGCCATCTATTAGTGTTAAACCGATGGTTCAAGAAAAGAAAGAAGATTTTAATAGTGATTTAACTAAAGAAGGAGCTATTCCTTTTGAAGGGTTAATTCCTGGTGTTAATCCATATGAAAAACCAGTAGAAGTAAAAAAAGTTGTTAATAATGAACCAATTAGTTATCCTAGCGAACATGTTGATCGCTTGTGTCCTAATTGCGGTGCTAAAGTAAGTGAAAGTGCTACAACTTGTTTTATGTGTGGTAAAACTTTATAAAGGACATTTGTCCTTTTTTTATATATTAGGAAAGTTCTTTGCAAAAAGCACCAAGAAGCTATTGACATACATATGTTCGTGTGTTAGTA
>CALVQV010000007.1 GCA_944358325.1 uncultured Bacilli bacterium | reverse complement strand
AGTATCGACTCAAATATTCAAATTAATTAATTAATTAATCTTTTTATTTAGTGAGTACTTGACAGGTACTAGTATCATTTTTCTTCTATTTATTTGTATAATTATAATAATTTCTCTCACTAATATTTTTAGAAACCATATCTAATTCATCATACTCATTATCACTTAACTCATATGTATTTAAATAACCCTCAATCATAAATAATAAACTCTCTAAATTAGAACAACTATTATAATTGATACTATGTTTATTTAAAACAAAAGCTTCGCGTTCTGTAATTAACAAATTAGAATTACTTATAAAACTATCTATCTTATACTTATTATTAACTTCATTCATAAATTACCTCACAATATATCTTATGCATATACTATAAACTTTTAACATCATTTTCCAACTTAAATCCATTTAGCGCTAGATACTTTTCAAGATCAACAAAATCGTAATTTTTCTTAACAAACTTACCTTTATTATTAAATGATGTAACCTTAACATCTACACTTTTCATTCTTTTAAAATCATTCATATATTTAAATAAATGTTCTTGTTCATTTAAATTAAGTTCAGTTATTTCCTTTTGCATAAATAAAAAACCAATACCATCATAAATCAAAGATGGATCAACTTTATATTCATCTAGATGCGCTAAAGAATAATTTAAAAAAATTATCACATCTTTTTTCATCAAATACTTAATGTACTCCATTGAATCATTATCACATTTTTTACAAATATCCAAAAATTCTTGTAGATAAACTTCTCTTACAACATCTTGTAAATTTTGATAATGGTATTCTTTATCAAAAACTATCTCTTTACCATTAACCAAAGCAAAACCACGTTCTGATAAAATTACAGGATCTACATTATCTCTATCAAATGATCCAAAAAACATTCCATATATATCTTTTAAATTCATAAAATCATCTCATTCTATAGTTGTAAATACTAATTTATAAACCCATTATACTACTTTTTAAAAAATTAAAAAATAAAATTAATTTTAATCTTCAAATTTTTTTAAATTAAGTAAACATACATTTTCCACATGCCTTGTTTGTATATTATGACTAGTTATTTTTAATATGTATTGGTATAACTGACTACTTCATAATACACATTATAATATAGTATAATGTGTGTTATGTATAGTTTACTATTTTACTTCTAATCCAACTCTAATATTATTTTTTAAAACTAATTTTAAAGATTAAAATTAACAACAAAAAAGTTGATACATTGTATACGTCATATTATACTAAACAATTAAGATACAACACTATTATTCTTAATTGACATTAGGCTTATTTTTTTAGTCTGTTATTTTCCTGTATACTTAAATCTAAATCATTAGGTATGATATCACCATCAATATATCCCATATTTCTAACTTTTCTTTGAACTATATTATATAGTCGATCAATTTCAAAAAAAGATGTACCTTTACTAGCAATATTTCCATATATTGCAATTCCATATTCACTTGTCATATTAGGATCAACATAAAAATTAATTCCATTATTAATGGAAACATCAAATGCTTGTAGTAATTGTTCAAAACTATACAATTTATCTAATTTTAACTTCAGCTCTTCACCACTCAGTTTTCCATCTCTTAATCCCTTAACATCACCAAAACTTGCCTTATTACTTAATACATTTTCAAATGGTATTAAGTAAATTCTATTTTTACCTTTACAGAAATTATTTGATAATCTTTTTGCTCTATTTAATGCTTCATTTCTTTTTTCTAATGGGAAGTTACCAAATTGAGAAATTTGATAATCTAAAACTCTACAATAATAATCTGATTCACTTTCACCAACAATAGGTGGAATTGGTAAACTATGATCTGGAGAACATTGAAAAACATCTTCAAAAATTCCTGCTGGAAAAGTTTGCATACCATAATTAAATTCAGTTGTCCCTAAAAGTGTTGTATATAAAGTTGATAAATTATTATCAGAATAGTTTATTAATTTTCCAAAACATGAAGCAATAAATTTTGCGTCTTCAATATCTTGATCAGAAAGTTTTAAGTTTGACAATCCATTTTCATTAACTTGATTGTTAAAATAGCAACTCATACCACATGCTAAAAAAGGCATCGTTTGAGATAAATTATATTCTTGTAATAGCATAAGCATTTCATAATAATCATTTGAGTCATATAATTGTTGTAATTGCATATTTTGTCTCAAAGTTTTATCAGATGCCTTTAAAAACTTTGTAATAATTGTTTTTATATAATTTGTATTAAACATATTATTAATCCTCCTAGATATCAACACATCATTATTTAATAACATTATATCATATTTTTAAATCCAATTTTTATATCAACTAATTCTAACAATTTCAATATCAATTCAGTTATTCTTATAAATATTCTCACTTGAGTTAAACTATGTTCGTTTTTTTACTAGTAATTGAAGCACTTTCATTTAACTTACCTCCAAGTTGTGGGAAGTTTCAAAAGCAATAGTTTTTCCCTAACATTTCATTGAATCCAATCCATTTTATAAGCAAATGATTTTTCTAATTAGTATCAATTATATCTTCTTCGTTGTAAATAAATCTTCTAACTTTGACAGTGATATTTTGAAGTGTTCTTTACTATCTTTCAACACCTCGGTGCAAACGAAGAATATACTTCTAAAACTTTTATAATTATTTTTAATTCATAATCGACTATCTTTATTTTTCTCTTTTGAGTAACGATAACTCCATTATCCATTAAATAAAATTATACTTTAAATTATATTATTGTATTAGTCAACCAATACCACTAAACCTTGTATGTGGAAACATATACTACTAAAACACCCTATCATATTTTTTCGTGTTTTTTTCTTAAAAATCTGCTATTATTTTCTATTTTTTTGACTTTTTTTAATACCCTATGTATAGTTGATTTTCCCTTATTTTATAAAGGTTTAACGCAAGTTTAGTAAGCACACACATTCCACATGATAAGTATTACTAAACATATCAAATGGTGTTATTTCTATAACTTCATAATTGTCTAATAATTTTAAATCACGTGCCAAAGTAACAGGATCACAAGAAACATAAACAATTATATCAGCACCACTATCATTTAAATAACTAACTGTTTTACCATCAAGACCACTACGTGGTGGATCAACAACTATTTTATTTGGTATATAATCTAACTTATTAACAACATTTTCAACCTTATCACAAATAAAATCAATATTACTTACTTCATTTATTTTCGCATTTTCTAAAGCACTCGTAATCGCATCACGATTAACCTCAATTCCTAAAACTTTTTTAGGAACATCACTTATATAAATACCAATGCTTCCTGTTCCACAATATAAATCTAACACAACATCATTTATATCTAAACTTAAATACTCTTTAACTTGATCATACATCAACTTCGCACAATCAGTATTAACTTGAAAAAAAGCATCTGGTAATATTTTGTAAACATAATTTCCTAACTTTTCATAACAAGCATCGTGACCATAAATATTTCTTAACTTATTATTTTCTTTAACATAAATACTAGTCACATACTCTTTTAAAAAATTTAAATCTTCCCTACTTAAAACACCATCAACAACCATCATTAAATCATTAGTATACTTACTAGCACGAACCATAATCTCTTTAATATTACTAGTATCCCTAATTAAAGAAATAACCTTATTAATTCTTTCATCACTAATATAACACTCTTTAACCTCTACTATATCATTACTCTTCTTTTTATAAAAACCAATCTTATCATCAACTTTAAAAATAACTTTATTACGATAATGACAATTATTTGCATGCTTAATATCTTTAACTTTATCACCATCTAAATTTGCAAATTTACGCATAATCTCTTTAACTTTATTTTGTTTATAGTCTAATTGCTTATTATAATTTAAATGTAGTAAATCACAACCACCACACTCTTCATAAAAAGGACAACTAACTACAACACGATCCGAACTCTTTTTTAGATACTTACATACCTCTGCTTCTATAATATTCTTTTTAACTTTCACAACTTTAATATCCACAATTTCCAAAGGAAGAGCATTAGAAACAAAAAAAATAAAATTATCTTTTTTCGCAATACCTCGTCCAAAATGATCTAAAGAAATAATATCAACTGTTAAAACATCTCCTGTTTTCATAAACTCACCATAAATATTATACCATATTGTGGTTAATACTAATACTGGTGATTATATGATTGAACAAATAAAAAAACTAATGCACAACACAAGCGACCTAAAAATTCGCACACTCAAAAATAACATTAACATTATATATCTAGAAAGTATCACTAATAGTCTCACTATAAGCGATGTCTTAATTAAAAACATTATTAACAACTATGAACACAACGATTTAAAAAACTTTATTCCCAATGTAAACACTATCGAAATACAAATTAAAGATACACCATACTATTTAACATGTGGCTTTGCCATCGTTATATATAACAATAAATTACTCGCTATTGAAACAAGATTATATTTAGATAGAAGCATAAGCGAATCAAGTGGCGAAACAGTCATAAGAGGTCCAAAAGATAGTTTCAATGAAAACTATTTAAATAATATTGGTTTAATTCGTAAAAGAATAAAAAATGAAGAACTAACTATCAACACATATACAATTGGTAAACAAACAAACACTAATGTATCAATTATCTACATGAATAATCTTGTAGATAAAAACAAACTTAAAATGCTCGAACAAAAAATTAAAAACATCAAAATCGATAGCATCATTGATAGTGGGTACATACGTAAATCACTAAATCAAGAATTTTGTACATTTCCTAAAGTACTATCAACAGAAAGACCAGACTTAACATGCATTAACTTATTAAAAGGAAGAATTGCAATTATTGTGGAAAACTCTCCCTTCGCCCTCATTCTTCCTTTCTCTTTCTTTGAATTTTTTAATAATCCCGAAGACAAATACGAATTAACAATAAACTCTATATTTACTAAAATTATTCGTTTCTTCGCCTTCATTATTACCCTTTACACACCTGCCATGTATATCGCTGTAACAACATACAACAAAGACATCATTCCCCTACAACTATTAATATCACTATCTGGACAAGTCAGAATGTTGCCATTTTCTATTATTGTAGAAATCCTAACACTAGTAACATTGTTTGAAATATTACGCGAAGGTGATATAAGAGTACCATCAAAAATGGGAAGTTCCTTAAGTATCGTAGGAGGACTAATCTTAGGAGACGCTGCCGTATCAGCAGGTATCGCTTCCCCTATTGCCGTTATCATCGTAGCCATAACATCAATATCTAGCTTACTATTTTCAGACATTGACTTTATCAACGGCTTAAGAACATGGCGTTACATCTTTATATTTGCATCATCTTTTTTAGGAATAACCGGAATATTTATTACATCAATAATTTTATTTATTCATCTAAACAGTCTATCTACATTAAAAAGTAACTACTTTTGGGGGATAAAATGAAAAAAATTATTTTAATAATGATTATAACAATATTAATTACAGGTTGTACAAATGATATAAATAATGAAATCATCGTTACAAGCTTATACATAGACAACAACTTAACATGTATTTATATCGTTCCAAACGAAAAAGATTCCTATGTAGATACAATAAGTAGTCAAGGTAATAACTATAAAGATATGTATGATAATTTAAATAATCAAGCTAGCCAAAAACTATACTTTGATCACTTAACTACAATCATCATAAACGAAAATATAAAATATGATGACTTAATAAATTTCCTAAATATTATAAATATTAAAGACAATGTAAATATTGTATTAGCAAAAAACATCCCAGACATCATAAATAAATATAAACAACTAGCGCCATTTACAACACCAAGCACAACTCTAAAAAGTAAAAAAATTAAAACAATAACTTATAAAGAATTAAAACAAAATAAAAATATTTACTTACCAATAATAACTTACAAACAAGATGTCATATTTGTAGGTTATAAAAAAATGCAATCATAAAATTTATCTATAAAATAAAACCAAGCAAACGCTTGGTTTTATTAATAAACTATCATTAAAAAGCCTTCATTCCAAAATAAATACCTAAAAATAATAATATAGCAAATAAAACAATTAACACTATAACAATCAAAATATTATTTTTACGCATTGCTTTACTAACTTCTTGTAAATCATCAAAATCTTTTGATTTTAAACCCGAACTATTAGTATAAAAAGATCTATCTATTTCTAAATTTTCAGTATCTTCATCTTCTTCTTTTTGATAATCTTCTTTAGCTTTACTAATAACAGATCTAATACTCGTACTAGTTGCGATAGTATTTGTCTTTCCCTTCAAATCATCAAATAAGTCAATTGATAAATCTTTATCATCAATTTTTTTAAGCATAGCTGTATTAGTAAGAGTTTGTAAAAGATCTTTTAACTCTTTTTCCTCTGCCTCAATATCTTTAATACTCTTATATGTATTTTGTTTTGACGTATCTATCTTTTTTAAAATATTATATTTTTCATTATCAAGACTTCTTTTCTTATCATCTGTAGTTGTTCTCTTACTCTTAGCTCGTGATAAAATATCTTTAATATCGTAATTTTTTTCTTCTTCTTCCTCAATATCTATTAAATGATTATCAACTTTTATATCATTTTCACGTTCACGTTTATATTCTTCTCTACTTTTTAACAACTCTTGGATTTGTGAAATATTAATATCATTTGTTCTACCAATTGAAGTAATACCTTCAACATTAGTATATTCCATATCCTCATAAATAGTTTTATATAATTGTTGATTACGTAATGTACGCTTACTATTATTCGAATCTTCTAATTCATAATGTCGCTCCATTCGACTATTCATATGCGTCACCTCTATTATAATTATAACATACTTTGTAAAAACCTTAAATATATTTATTGCCTTTTTATATCTTTTTTTTTATAATAAATAAAGGAGGAATATATATGCAAAAAATTGAAGTAAATAAAGATATATGTATTGGATGTGGTGCCTGTCAAGCAATCTGTCCAGATGTATTTGAAATTAATGATGAAGGATTAGCAGTAGCTAAAGAAGAAAATAATGACATGGAAAAATTACCAGATGAAATTAAAGAAACAGCTACTGATGCCAAAGAAAACTGTCCAGTACAAGCTATTCAAGTAGAAAATAAATAAAAATAAAGCACTAACTAATTGTTAGTGCTTTTAATTTAATTAATAATTATACAAATAACTATTTAGTTAAACTATATAATTGCTTAACTTCTTTTGGATTAAGATAACGATACTCACCAGAATTTAAATTTTTAACATTTAAAAAAGCAATTTTCTCTCTTTTCAATTTAATAACAGGAAAACCAATTTTTAAAAACATTTTCTTAACTTGATGATTTCTTCCTTCAAAAATAGTTAACTCAACCATAGAGACTTTCTTATCTTTATCTAGCTTGCGCAATTTTACTTTAGCTGGCATAGTTCTCTTACCATCTATAACAACACCTTTTTCAAGTTCATGAATCTCTTTACCAGTGATGATTCCTTCAACTTTTGCCATATACACCTTAGGAATATGATTTTTAGGATGTGTCAATAAATTAGTAAGTTCACCATCATTAGTAAGCAACAAAGCACCAGTAGTATCATAATCTAAACGACCAACCGGATATATACGTGTATCAATTTGAACCAAATCAACAACTGTTTTACGTTCCTTATCATCACTTACACTAGTAATAACACCACGTGGCTTATTTAATAAAACATAAACTTTTTCACTTTTATCTAACTTAACACCATTAACAATAATAACATCATTAGAATTTACTTTATATCCCATCTCTTTTATAATTTCGCCATTAACACTAACATTACCTTTTAAAATTTCATCTTCTGCTTTTCTTCTTGAACAATAACCACTATTAGCTATAACTTTTTGTAATCTTTCCACATCCATCACCAGTGTTAATTATACACAACTAATTACCAAAAAACAAGCCTACCAAAATTATAGCTGAAACAATTCCGGCAACATCAGCAGCTAATCCTGCCCATAAAGAATAACGTATTTTTTTAATACCTACACTGCCAAAATAAAGTGTTAAAACATAAAGTGTCGTATCTGTAGCGCCTTGAATAACCGAAGCTAATCGTCCAATAAAACTATCAGGACCATAATTAGCTAATAAATCATTTAAAATAGCCAAAGTAGTAGTTCCAGAAATAGGTCTTAAAAATATCATAGGTAAAACTTCAACCGGAAAAGATAAAACAGGTCTAAGTAAATTAAAAATATAATCTAACAAACCACTATTTAACAATATATTGACACCCAATAACATTCCTAAAATACAAGGAAAAATTTTGGCAATCATATCAAAACTATCTTTCGCTCCATCAACAAAAGCATCATATATATCAACTTTTTTAAACAATCCATAAAGAATAACCAATAATACCATTAAAGGAATAATCAAATTTGATATAACACTAACCATATCTACGTGCTAACCACCTATCTATAATAATACCTACAGTAGTGGAAATAGCGGTTGCTAATAAACTAGCTAAAAGAATTTCCGTAGGATTTAAACTACCATACATCATTCTAAGAGAAATAACAGTTGTTGGAACAATAGTAACACCACTAGTATTAATAACTAAAAAAGTAATCATACTCCTACTAGCAGTATCCTTTTTATGATTTAATTCTTGTAACTTTTCCATTGCTTTTAAACCAAATGGTGTCGCTGCGCTTCCAAGACCAAACATATTAATAACAATATTTGATGCAATTAAACTAAGCGATTCATGACCTTTAGGAATATCAGGAAAAAGAACTCTTAATACTTTACTTAATTTATCACTAATCTTCTTTAACAAACCACTAACACTAGCTATATTCATTATTCCTAACCACAATGCCATAACAGGAAAAATTTTAAACAACATTTCCAAACTATCTTTAGCACTTTCTAAAATAGTATTATTTAAAACTTCAGCCTTTCCCATTACTATAGCATAAATACTACCAACAATAATGAATATTCCCCAAATAATATTTACCATAAATTTTTAAACCAATCTATAATAATTTTTAATAAACCCGGTTTGGTTGGATTTGGATTTTTTATATATAAATCAGTTGTAAATAATTCTTCTTTTTCCAAAAAAACATGTACTTTGCCAATAGCATCACCATCTTTGTAATTTTTTAACTTTTTAATTTCAAACTTAAGCAAAATATTATCTTTTTCTTTATCATCCAAAATATATTTAAATTCATCTTTAATATAAATATCATAATTGCGATAATAAGTTTCATTTAAAATATCAATATTACCAGGAACTAAAATATCATAAGTTTTATATATATTAAAATATTGCATATAAAGTGCCTTATGATCTAAAAAATCATTTCCATCATTAAGCGTTACAATTACTAAATTTGTATCATCTTTAGTAGCTGTAGAAACTAATGTTCTTTTAGCATTATCAGTATAACCCGTTTTTCCGCCTGTTACATATGGATAAATAGATAGCATCTTATTTTTATTAGTCCATGAATAAGTATTCATATTAGTTTTAACTGTGTGTTTCTTAGTACTTGTAATCTCACGATAAATATCATTTTTCATTGCATAACTCGTTAAAATGGCCATATCATAAGCTGTACTTAAATTACCAGCATCTTCTTCATCTAAACCACTTGGATTATTAAAAGTTGTTTTATTCATGCCAATTTCAGCTGCCTTTTGATTCATTAAACTAACAAAATCAGAAACACTACCTGCTACATATTTAGCAATCATCAAAGCTGCATCATTTCCACTACGCAACATAAGACCATAAACTAAATCTTTTAACTTAATTTGCTCACCAACTTTTATGTAAATACCAGAACCATAAGCATCTTTTATTACTTCATCAACCGTGACTACTTCATTTAATTTACCACTTTCAATAGCTAAAATACCTGTCATAATTTTTGAAATTGAAGCAACACTCCTAATTCTATCAGAATTATGTTCATATAAAACGCGACCACTATCTTGATCCATAACAATTACACACTCAGCACTAATAGCTTTTACATGATAAGGAAAAAATAAAAATAACAAACTCATTAAAACAATTATCTTTTTCATATTCCACCTATTCAATGATATGAAAAAAAGACAAGTTTATACCTACTTGTCTCTTACTTATTCTTTAATTATCATTAATTTAATAAACATATATACCATTAAGTTTTTCTTGTTGAATACTAGTTAAAGGTTCTAATTTCCATTCATCATTTTTCTTAGTTAAATTTAAACTAAGTGTATATATAATTGTTTCATTTACTTTTTCTAACTGAGCCAATTCATAATCAATAAATCTTGATTGATCATACTCACCATTTTCATCTTTAAATTCATCAGGATTATCATTCATATATGCCTCTGCACGTGCTAAAGCTCTAGAATAATCATTAACTTCAATTTCTACTTCTACTGTTGCTTTATTACCGTCTATCACTTCATCTTTGATATCATATTTTAAATTTTCATAATGTTTTTTAAAAATTTCTTTATATTTTTCTCTTTGTTCACCATTAAACTTTTCTTCTTCTTTAACTAAATCATCTAAATCATCTAAAACATCATTATGTAAAGTTTGATATTTAGAAAAAAATTCTTCTACTTTGCGTGTTGGTGTATTCATTAAATCTTTACCAAATGAACACCCTGTAAATAAAAACACAAAAACAAATAACAAATATAATTTTTTCATTTTTTCCTCCTATTAATATTTTGAATAACTTAAAAAAAATTATACAAAAAAAGGAAATAAATTCCTTTCATTTCCTTAATTTAAATTTTCCAATACAACAATTATAAATGTTATCTACAAATATATATTAAAATTCACAATTACCTGGTGTTCGTGGGAATGGAATTACATCCCTAATATTTTCAACCCCAGTTAAATAAATTAACAGTCTCTCAAATCCCATACCAAATCCTGAATGAACACATCCACCATATTTACGTAAATTCATATACCATTCCATACCACAAGTAGGAACATTCATTTCATTCATTCTTTTTTCTAAATAATCATATCTTTCTTCACGTTGTGATCCACCCATCAATTCTCCAGCACCTGGAACTAACAAATCAACGGCAGCTACAGTTTCATTATCATCATTTAAACGCATATAAAATGCTTTTATATCCTTTGGCCAATTTGTTACAAAGACTGGGCTATTGAAATAATTTGTTAAATATTTCTCATGCTCAGTAGCTAAATCTTCTCCTTGTTTTGGTAAATTTTCAAATTTGACATCTGCTTTCAACAACAAATCAACTGCATCTTTATGATCAATTTTAACAGCTTTACTATTTACGACACTAGATAATTTTTCTTTTAAACCTTTTTCAACAAATTTATCAAAAAACTCTATTTCATCAGGACATTTATCCATAACTTCTTTTATGATATTTTTTAACATATCTTCTTCTATTTCCATTAATCCTTCTAAGTCACAAAAAGCTATTTCTGGTTCAATCATCCAAAATTCACTAGCATGAGTTTTAGTATTAGAATTTTCCGCTCTAAAAGTTGGTCCAAAAGTATAGACTTTATTAAAAGCTAAAGCAAAGCTCTCAGCTTCTAATTGACCAGAAACAGTTAAAGATGCAGGTTTACAAAAGAAATCTTTTGTATAATCAACTTTTTTATCCTTAGCTATTTTATCTAAATCAAGTGTTGTTACTTGAAACATTTCACCAGCACCTTCACAGTCACTAGCCGTAATTAATGGTGCATGAAAATATACATAACCCCTTTGTTGAAAATAATTATGAATAGCATAAGCTGCTACACTTCTAACTCTAAAAACAGCTTGAAATAAATTTGTTCTAGGACGAAGATAAGCTTGTTCTCTTAGAAACTCTCTTGTATGTCTTTTTGGTTGAATAGGATAATCTTCAGAACAATCTCCTAATAGTTTGATTTCTTGAGCCTGTATTTCAAATTGTTGACCTTGAGCTGGAGAAGGAACAACAATACCATTAACTTCTATAGAAGAACCAACCCTTAATTTTTGTATTTCATCAAATTCTGTCAATTTATTGTCGTAAACAATTTGTATAGTTTTAAAAGATGTTCCATCACTAAAATCTATAAATCCAAATTCTTTTTGTTTTCGATGATTACGAATCCATCCCTTTAAAGCTACTTTTTTATTCATATTTTCATTTAAATTTTGATATAATTCCTTAATTTCCATAAAAACCTCCCTATAAATAAAAAAAGTTATGAAGCAAAGGGGCAAAACGCGGTACCACCCTTCTTATCATAACTGACATCTTTCTATTATTAACGGTAATAAACCGGCTTATCCTACTATTATTTCAGTAAGCTGCTAAATAGTGTTATTCAAATAAGTCTTTAATACTACCTCTCACCATCGTAGTTCGCTTTAAATCAGTTTCTTATTTTACTTCTCTATTATCTCTGCATTTGATAACTATTATTATACACATATCTTTTTATAATTGCAAATAAATTATCAAATTTTCCTACACAAAGTATCTTTAATTTATATATCTATTTTCTTTTATATATCTTAACCCTATCTCTATTTTTTAAATTAGGATTATTTAAAATTTCACATTTTTCTATTAACTTAGAAAAAAATGGAACATCAAGTGTATCATTATAAATATTTCCATAACAATCAATTAAACGATAATTTCCATTATCATAAATTGCGTCATAACGTTCATAACCATTAGTTTTACCAATAAATAAGTAAATTGCTTTAATTCTTTTTTGCGTTTCATATTCTTGATTATCAGAATATTCATATACAAAACATTTACCACTTTCGCCATTTTTAAAAATTCTTACTTCTTTTACTAAAAGTAAATTGTTGTCACTTTTTAAAGGAAAATAATCAAATTCTAAATACCATTTATTTCCAATCCTTAAATCATAAATAGCCATATGATTTGGAATATCATTATAATTATCTAATTTAATACTATAATCTTGCATTGTATAAACAAATTGTTGATCATTATTACAAATTGATTTAAAATAATCATCATTTTGAATTAACTGCATAAATATACTACCTCTTTATTATAGTATAGCATATTTATTTTGAAGTACCAATTAATTTTAAAAAATCATAAATTTTTAAATAATCCCTATTAAAATTTTTTTTAATGTTATTTATTAAGATTTGCTTACTATCACTTTTTATACTAAACAATTCATAATTTAAATATTTAATTTGACTTTTATTATCTATATTTTTCATAATATTAAATATGTTAAAATAACATTTTCTTTGCATTCTTGTTGTATTAAGTTTTTTATTATTGATGTTTATAATCTTATAACTTATTATTTTTTTACGAAAATGACTAGATAAATTATTAATATCTATATCTTCATCAATTAAAAATTTGCTTTTTTTAGCATTTAATCCGCGTTTATTAAATTTTATTGCAATACAATTATTACCATCACTAAATATTGCTAAATAATTTATTGTTTTCACACTTCCATTTATATATATTTCAGTCTTTTTATATATTTGTTCCAAAAAATGCTTAGAAATTATTATATCATTATTTGTAATATTATAAATAAATTGACTATCCACTGTATAAATTGGAGCTTTTTTTATATGTACAACTTTATCATCCTCATTCCAATCATAAAAATCATATACTTTTTTATTTAAATTTAAAAGAATATCATAAATATAATTCATTATTCTTTCCTCCTTAACATAAAAATAGAAGATAAAATTAATACTAACCCAATAAAAAAATACCAACATTCTATTCTTCCACTAATAAATTTAACATAAGTAGAAAAATTATACCCTATTGTTAATAAATTTAAATAAATAAATATATATATAAAACCAATTAATGTAAGAGCAAATCCCAATAAAAAAATTATAATACGTAATAACATATTATCACCACTATAATATTATTCAATGTCAAGAAATTATATATTTATATTATATAAACAAAAAAAAACGAATTTATCAATTCGTTATAATTCAATATGGTGGAGAATAAGGGACTCGAACCCTTGACCCCCTGCGTGCAAGGCAGGTGCTCTAGCCAACTGAGCTAATTCCCCGTTTTTTCAAAACGCATAATAATAATAACATATAATTTATATAAACGCAAGTTTTTTTTATAAAATAATGAAATTAAATAAGCAATATTGAAAAAATTAAAGATTTTAATTATATTTATACTTTTTTTAAACCTAAATATTTTGGCCAAGCTAATGGATAAAATAAAACCTTGCAAGAAATTATTTTATCAGCAATTGTTACACAATAACTTATTTTACATTTAGGAAGACTAGGATTAAGGGGAAACATGTGTTTAGAAATTGCATCTTCTATTTCCTCATTAATATATTTAGGAAACCATTTTTTTGCATTATGGCTTGCTTCTTTAGCATGTGTAAAACCATGTTGCTTAAAAAAAGGCGATTTCTTATTTGATTCTTGCCATGGATTTAAATAAAAATCATGTAATAACCCAGCAATAGCAGCATCTTTTTCATTTGCACCTATCTTTTTTGCTATTTTATATGACAATATTGAAACACTTAAACAATGATCATATACACTTTCATTTTCATGATGCATAAATTTTTTTCTACGTTGAAATTCAGGATGTAATAAAATAGGTTTTACAATTTCAAAATAGGTTTTATCCATTTAAACATTCCTCCTATCATATATAGTATATTTTAATATTGATTTTTTTTCAACTAATTTTAAAATTTTTAAAGGATTTTTAATAATTTATGGAGAATATTTATATAGAAATAGAAAGGAATTTAAAAGATATGGATATCAAAAACAATATAGACGATTTAAATGAAAAATTTTTAATTATAAAGAAAAAAGGGTGGATAAAAGAAATGCGAAAAGGCCCAACAAATTTAGGATATACTTTTGAATCATTAATAGGAAAAAAAGAAGACTTTAATGATGCACCAGATTATAAAGGAATAGAAATCAAAACAAAAAGAAATGATAAATTTATAACATTATTTTGTATGTGTTTAAAAGGAGAAGAATTATCAGAAAATAAAAGAATATTAAAAAATTATGGATATCCTGATAAAGAATATAAAAACAATAAAAGATTAATGGGTGATATATGGGCGAACAAATATCAAAATATTGGCACAAGATTTGCATATAAATTAAATGTAGATTATAAAAACGAAAGGATTTATTTATACATAATAGATACAATTAATGGAAATATTGATAAAAAATCTTATTGGGATTTTGAAAATTTAAAAGAAAGATTAAACAAAAAATTAAATTATTTAGCATTAGTTAAAGCAAAAAGCAAAATTATGGATAAAACAGAAATAGTAAAATATGAAAACATTAATTTTTACAAATTAAAAAATTTTAAGAATTTTTTAATGCTAATTGAAGAAGGCAAAATAAAAGTAGTATTTAATATAGGTACATATAAAAGCGGTCCAAAAAAAGGACAAATTTATGACCACGGAACAAGTTTTAGAATTGAAGAAAAATATTTGGACAAATTATTTGAAAAGATAGTAAAATAAAAACTGATAACAGAATTATCAGTTTTTATTTTATATCATATCCCTTGTTGCCAAGGGGTTGCACACAAAAAATGGTCGGGAAAACAGGATTTGAACCTGCAACCCCTTGGTCCCAAACCAAGTGCACTACCAAGTTGTGCTATTTCCCGAAATGGTGCGCTCTAAGGGAGTCGAACCCCTAACCTTTAGATCCGTAGTCTAACGCTCTATCCAATTGAGCTAAGAGCGCAAAAACATAAATATGGTGGCTCCGAATGGAATCGAACCATCGACACAGGGATTTTCAGTCCCTTGCTCTACCGACTGAGCTACAGAGCCAAAAATAATGGCGGTCCCGACCGGATTCGGACCGGCGATCTTCTGCGTGACAGGCAGACGTGATAACCGCTACACTACGGGACCAAATGGTTGCGGGGGATGGATTTGAACCAACGACCTTCGGGTTATGAGCCCGACGAGCTACCAAGCTGCTCCACCCCGCGATATCAAAATAAAATTAATGGCGGAGAAAGAGGGATTCGAACCCCCGCGCCGTTTCCGACCTCCCGGTTTTCAAGACCGGTCCCTTCAACCAGACTTGGGTATTTCTCCATAAATGGTGCCTAAGGCCGGACTTGAACCGGCATGAGGTATAACCCTCGCAGGATTTTAAGTCCTGTGCGTCTACCTATTCCGCCACTCAGGCATAATTCAATATTTCTAACAAATTACAATAAAATCAGTTAGACAATTAAAAGTATACATTATTTTATGCAATTTGACAAGTATTTTTTAATATTTTTTAAACTTTTATATATTTATCTATAATAAAAAATCCTTAAAACTAAGGATTTTATTTACAATGGTGTCCTGTACAGAATTCGAATCTGTGACCCTTTGATTAAAAGTCAAATGCTCTACCTGCTGAGCTAACAGGACATATAATTTAAAAAATGGCTGCCTCGGCTAGATTCGAACTAGCGCAATGCCACAGTCAAAGTGTGGTGCCTTACCGCTTGGCTACGAGGCAATAAAACTAAAGTGGTGGAGGGAGATGGATTTGAACCATCGAACCCGAAGGAACAGATTTACAGTCTGCCGCGTTTGGCCACTTCGCTACCCCTCCAAACTGGTGCCGAAAATAGGACTTGAACCCACAACCTACTGATTACAAGTCAGTTGCTCTACCAATTGAGCTATTTCGGCAAATAAATGGTGGGAGATATAGGACTCGAACCTATGACCCCCTGCTTGTAAGGCAGGTGCTCTAACCAACTGAGCTAATCTCCCGCATGTAGACGTATTTAACTATAACATTTATAGTTTTTTTTGTCAACACAATTATTGATTTTTTGTTGTTTTTTTTATTTTTTCTTCAATCCACACAGGTAATTTACAAGATAAAGTAGTAAAGCCTAAACTAGTTTCCTTTATTTTTTTCTTTCTTATACGTTTGTTTTGTCTATATACAATATCCTTAATACTTAACTTCAAATGACTTTGTTCTTCATCAACATCAATAATTTTCACATAAATAACATCACCAATATTAACAAAATCATTAATATTTCGCACAAATCCATGTGAAATTTCTGAAATATGAATCAAACCACTATAATATTCATCAAGTGAAACAAAAACGCCGTATGATTCAATCCCTGTAACCGTTCCTTTAACAATCCTTCCTTTTTCATATTTTGTCATGGTTACACCTCATTGACATTATAACATAAATATTAAAATAAAAAAAGAGTTTACGCATTAAAGATAATAATGTATAATACTTTTTGGTGATTAATATGAATGAAGAACAAAAAATTATTGAAGTCATTGAAAAATTAAAACCTTTCTTAATCATGGATGGTGGAAATTTAGAATATATAAAATACGAAAATAACATCGTATATGTAAAATTATCAGGTGCCTGCGCAAATTGTCAGATGCTAGATTTTACATTAAAAGATGGAATAGAAACAGCAATTAAAGAAGAAGTTCCACAAGTTAAAGAAGTTATAAACATAAATTAGTATTTAATTTTACATTAATAAAAATAAAAATTTATATCAAAAGTTAAAAAATACATGATAAATTATCTTTTAATTATCATACAAACAAAATACTAATATCTAAGAATTATTCTTTATAAGCAACAATTATAGTATTATTTACATATATTTACAAAATTTGACACATAAAGTATTAGCATATTAAAATATTTTGGTAAAGCTTATATGTGTTTTTTTATACCTATTTTATCCATTCTATATATGGTAAATAATCTAATAAACTATATATGTCAACCATCTGTTTTTCAAAATAAGGAACATTTTTAATTATATCTTTTATCTTATAATCATTTTTTTCATCTAATAAGCATTCTTCTATTAAATCAAAATAGTAATTAGGAAAAAGCATACGAATATAAAGTAATGATACTTCATTTTTACTTAATCCTTCTATTCCACTAAAAAATAATACTAAATTAAATTTCTCTTCAAGAATTAATTTCTTAAAATATTCAGCAATATCTCTAATTCTAACATCAACCATAAAATTTAAAGGATTATAAAATTCAAATGGTTCTAAACTAAATTTTATATGTGAAATACAATAAATATTTACCAATATATTTTTACTTAATGAAATAGCATTTTCTGCAATACCTATAAAATATGAAATACTATCCCTTATATATTCATATTCTTTTCCCATTTCACTAACTTGATATTCAATATAATCAATTTTATCACTCCATATTTTAAAATATTGGTTTTCATCCCTATACCAAATTCCAATATTATTAAAATTAATAATATCATCTAATCTTATCATATTTATTGTAGTATCATAATTAATTTTCATTAATACATATTTATGTTCATCATATATAAACTCCAACTTATCTTTGTTTGTTTTAATTATTGTATTAACTTTTACACCATTTTTATAAAGATATTGACTCATATAATATTTTTTTTCTAAATCTTTATAAATTAAATCATGTTGTATAATTATATATTTTTCTTCATTATAAAAAAAATAATGATAAAAATTATTTTTATGTATATCAGAAATGCTAATTCCATAATTATAATATAAAGCATTTCTCATATTTATTGCCACCTCAAAAAATATTATGCATTAAAAATAAAAAAAGCACTTTATAGTGCTTATTTATCAATATTTCCTCCTTCAAGTATTTTCTTTATTTGATCATACTTAATTTGATAAGATAATGTTTGACTTTGAAGATCAAAAAGTTCTTCTTCTAATTTTTTCTTTTCTTTTTCAATTTCTTCATACATAGCTTTATAATCAACAGAAACTGGTTGTTCTACTGTAGGATTTGAATGCATTTCAGTATTAGCTACAGGAATTTGTGGTTGAACTGGAACTTGTGGTTCAATTTTTGGAAGTTCAATATTTTGAGGTTGAACACTAACTTGTGGGCTAATATAACTTGGTGTATATACAGCATCCACTGGAGAAACTGGTAAAACGGAAGGAGCTTGTGGTTCTTCATATTTCTTTTTATTAGCACCTAAGTCTTCTAAAACTTCGCCAGCCAATTTAAAAACTTTCAAATGCTCAACTACTACACCTTCTATTTCCTTATAGTTTAAATCTCTAACAGTTAATGGTTTCCCTTCTCTATTTTCGCTTACTATTGTCCTAATGCTTGCTTTTACCAAAGTCCATTCTTCATCAGTTAAAGCCTGTGTTAATCCATTTACAATTTTAGTTACATATAATCTTACATTACCATCTTCATCAGATTCATTTAAAGTATATAGTAGAATATTAGCATCACCCATAACAAAATAACGTAATACATCTACTTCGAAAGAATCTCTATGTGGATTCAATATAGTTATCTTTTCCATATTATCTAACTCCTTTATCATAATTAATTATAACCAAAATAAATACATAATTCAACAATTTTCACTATTTTTTCAAATGTTTTTATAGTATAATTCAATTGTAGGTGATAAATTTGTTAAAAAAACATATTAATTTGTTCTTTTTATTGTGTAGTGGGCTTTTTTTCTTAATAACTGGAACAATATCTATAGTTTCTAGTAAACAACTTTTTAAATTATTAATTATAATTGTTTCCTACGGATTTATCATTGTAGGAATTTTGCAATTATTAATTATTTTATTAAAAAAAGAAAAAGAAAAATATATTCAACAATTTATAAAAACAGTTATTGACGTCTTCTTTGGATTATTTGCTATAAATAACATAACTTTTTTTATTAAAACTATTGTATTCTGCTTTGGTTTATATTTTTTGTGCAATGCTATTTTGAATTTAATTAATTGTTACATATATAAAATCGGCAATATAAAAGGAAAATTTAGAATATATATAGAATTTGTTATAAGTTTTTTATTAGCTTTATTATTAATTATTAAACCATATGAAAACTTAGATTATGCAGGGTTAATATTAGGAATTTATTTTGTTTTTCTAGGTATTATATATATAAGCGATTATATATCAGAAATAATGCCTAAAAGAACAAGTGAAAAAATAAAAAAAGCAATTCGTATTCCACTTCCTGTTTTAGCTACCGCATTTATACCACATTTTTTAATTAAAGCAGTCAATGAGATGGTTAAAGTGGAACAAAATAATAATGACTTTTTTGTTTCAAAAAGTAATGATGAACCAGATATATTTGTTATTATTCATTTAGCAAATAAAGGATCTGCAGCATTTGGACATGTTGAAATTGCTATGGATAATAAAGTTTACTCTTTTGGTAATTACGATAGACATTCCAGAATTCTTTTTGATTCTATTGGTGATGGAGTAATAGCTGTTGCTAATAAAAAAGAATATATGGAATATGAAGTAACTATTCAAAATCGTTATTTAATCGAATTTGGTATTAAACTTACAAATACTCAAAAGAAAAAAGCTCATGAAATAATTAAAAAATTAATTTCCGAAAACACTATACCCTATTATCCTGATTTACAATTATATGAAATGGGAAAAATAGAAGCTGGAAATTACCATGATATTTCTAGTGATATATATAAATTAGCAGATGCAAAATTCTTTAAAATTACTAAAGGACCACATAAAAAATTTTTTATTTTTAAAACTAATTGCGTCATGATTGCCGAATATATCTTAGGAAGTCTTGGTAAAAATGTTATTGCTATTAATGGAATTATTTCTCCCGGGACTTATTATGAATATTTAAATACTGAATTTAAGAAAAGAAATACTAATGTTATAACGAGAAAAATTTATACTAAAGACAATATAAAAGAAATAAAATAGCTAAAATTTAAATCCTTTGTTACGTTCTTGTAATGAAGGATTTTTTTAACTCAGTTAAATTTAATTCACTTTGAAATCTTTTTTTAAAATTTCTGATACACCATTCATTTTTCTTATTTCATTAATAAATGGCGATACTTTATTTCTAGGAACAAGCAAATAAACATAATTTTTAGTTCTCGTCAAAGCAACATAAAAAAGTCTTCTTTCTTCTGTCGCGTCGTTTTGCTTAATTAATTTTATTATTTTGTCATCTTGTTTATTGCTAGGAAAACCAAATTCGCCATTAGTCATGTTCAAAATAATAACTTGATCAAAACCTAATCCTTTAGCAGAATGAACAGTTAAATAAGGAAGTGTAATATTTAATTTTTCAATATATATTTTATCATCATCAATGATATTAAATAACTCACTATGTTTTAAAAATTCAATATCAAATTTATACCTTCCTAATAATAAGATTGTTTGTTTTTTATTATTTGTAATTATATATTTAACTAAATTAAATAATATATCAGCTTTATCCCAATCATTTGTATATTTAATTAGTTTAATCGGATTATCCAAGTGTTTGTTACTTTTTAATTCCTTCTTTATTTGCTTTTCATCTTTCATAATAAAATTACCAGCAATATTTATTAATTCTTGACTATTTCTATATGTATTAACTATTTTATTACAACTAGCACCCATATCATCTTGAAAGTGCATAAAAAGATCAACTCTTGAGCCTGCAAAAGCAAATATTGCTTGCCAATCATCCCCTACTACAGTCAAATTACTTTCCATTTTTAAAACCATTTTTTTTAATAATTCATATCTCTCTTTAGATATATCTTGATACTCGTCAACAATGACATACTGATACTTCAAAGTACAATTATCTATTTGTTCAGTTGCTTTAAAAATCATTGTATCAAAATCAATTAATTTATTGGTGTCCATATATTTTTCTAAATATTGTTTATATTGTTTAGCAAATAATATAAATCTTTGCTGCTTTTTATTAATTTTTAAATTTTGACCACAATAAAAATAATTAAATTGATCAATAACCAATTTTAATTTTAAAAATTTTTCTACATCAAGTTTTTCTTCTTTCAAAGCTTTTCTATTAACATAATTATTTACTATTTTATATAATTTGTTTTTTCCATTAAGATTTATGTAATCTATTAAAAATTGTTTAAAAATTAATGAATTATCACTTATTATTTTATAGCTAACTCCAGCATCTTTTAAAATAGACAATGCTAATTTATGAAAAGTACATATATTAGCATTAATTCCAAATTCATTTTCTATTTTATCCTTTAATTCTTGAACTGCTTTATTAGTAAATGATATTAAAAGAATATTCTGAGGATTAATTTTTTTAATATCAACCAAATATTTTACTTTGGCTGCCATTGTTGTTGTTTTACCACTCCCTGCTCCGGCTATAATCATTTGATATTTATTTTCATCTAAAATTGCTTTTTTTTGATTTTCATCTAATTTGATGTCTTCAAATATATTATCTAAATAATCGTTCATATATTATATATACTGCATATATTTAAAAAATCCTTCAAAAAAAAGAAGAATTAATCTTCTTTAAAATAATCTATTTGCATATTTTTACGTACTTTTTGCATAACTTGTTTAGCTCTTTGTTGAGCTTTCAAAGTTCCTTGTTTTAATATTTTTTCAACTTCTTCTGGACGTTCTTCATAATATTTTCTTCTATCTTGAATTGGTTTTAAATAGTTAACCATACTTTCAATAAGTTCTTTTTTACAAGCAACACATCCACGGCTTCCACACTTACATTCACTACATATTTTCTTAGTTTGTTCAGTTGGTGTTACTAACTTATGATAATAATAAACCATGCAAATATCTGGGTTAGCAGGATCATCTTTTTTAATTTTATTTGGATCTGTTATTGCAGACATAATTTTCTTAGAAATTTCTTCTTTACTATCAGCTAAATATATTGCATTCCCCAAACTCTTACTCATTTTATCATTACCATCTAAACCTTTTATGCGAGGATTTTTACTTAGTACATATTCAGGCTCAACAAATGTTTCACCATAAGTATTATTGAATTTGCGAGCTATTTCCCTAGTTTGTTCAATATGAGGTATTTGATCTTCACCAACAGGCACAATATCTCCTCCAAGCGCTAATATATCTGCTGCTTGGCTAACAGGATAACCTAAAAAACCATATGTTAATGAACTACCTTCATCACCAAATAATTCCTTTTTTTGACTCGCTTCAAATTTAGTAGTAGGATTTCGATATAAACGAGAAACAGTAACTAAATTAGAAAAGTAAACTGTTAATTCCGCAATTTCGGGAATCATTGATTGAATATATATATTAGCAATATTTGGATCTATTCCTGCTCCTAAATAATCCAACACTAGTTCTTTTACATTTTTACGAATTTTTTCTGGATCTTGAAAATTATCTGTTAATGCCTGAACGTCAGCAATTAAAATGTAAGTATCATAATCTTTTTGCATCTCTACACGATTTTGTAAAGATCCAAAATAATGACCAATATGCATTTTACCGGTAGGTCTATCACCTGTTACAATAGTTTTCTTCATAATATCACCTGTTTATATAATAACATAAAAACAGAAATGAAGGTAGACAAAAAATAGAAAACAAGTTAAAATTATTATAGGTGATAATATGAGTTTTCATAATAAAAAAGTAGAAGATATATATTTAGAGTTCAATAGTAGTGAAAATGGACTTAGCCATAATGAAGTAATTTACAATAGAAACAAATATGGTTTTAATGAATTGCCTAAAGCTAAGCCCAAAACTGTTTTTAATGTATTTCTTAGTCAATTTAAAGATTTAATTGTTATTATTCTATTAGTTACAGCTATTATATCGTTTGGTATTGGTGAAATCGTTGATGGTATTTTTATTGTTCTAGTAATTTTATGTGATGCCGTTTTAGGAACATTTCAAGAATGGCGTGCCGAAAAAAGTGCTATCAGTTTACAAAATATGGTAACAGTTAAAGTAATAGTTTTAAGAAATGGTCATAAAGAGGAAATTGATTCTAAAGAATTAGTTCCAGGAGATATCGTTTTTTTAGAACCTGGTCATAAAGTCGGAGCAGATATGCGCATTATAGAATGTTCTAATTTAACAGTAGATGAAGCATTTTTGACTGGTGAATCTATTGCTGCTCAAAAAGATAATACAATTCTTAAAGAAAATATTAAAACTTCTGATCAAATCAATATGTTATTTGCTGGTTCAACAGTTTTAACTGGACGTGCCAAAGCAATAGTTACAAAAATTGGTGAACATACTGAAATAGGTTCTATTGCTAATAAAGTTATTAAAACAGATTCTACTAAAACACCTTTAGTTTTAAGAATGGAACGTTTTACAAAACAAATTGCAACAATTATTGTTATTGCAGCAATTATATTATCTTTTATTTTATATATTAAAGGTTATGCTCCACGTGAAATATTTTTTGTTGTGGTAGCATTATCCGTTTCTGCTATTCCCGAAGGCTTACCTGTTTCTCTAACTATTGCTTTATCCATTGCAACAAATCGTATGGCAAAAAGAAATGTTATTGTAAGAAAATTAAATGCAGTAGAAGCACTAGGAAGTTGTACTGTTATTGCAAGTGATAAAACAGGAACTCTTACTCTAAACGAACAAACAGTAAAAAATATAGTATTAGCTGATGGTAGTCGTTATGAAGTAAGTGGAACAGGATACAACAATGATGGAGAAATAAATAATATCGACAATTCAACTTTTTTTAATAAATTAGCACAATATGTTACTATTAATAATGAGGCTTCACTATATAAAGAAAACGGAAAATGGGAACATACAGGAGATGCTATGGATATTGCCTTACTAGCACTTTCTGAAAAAATAAAATATCAAAAAGAAAATTTAAAAATTTTGTCATCTATTCCTTATGAATCAGAAAATAAATATTCTGCAATTACATATCAAACTAATGACAAAAATGTTATTATAACAGCTAAAGGTTCTGTTGAAGTAATTCTAGATATGTGTAATAATATGTATACTAAAAATGGTGTAGAAAAAATAAATAAAGACAAAATAATTGCCGAAAATGAAAAATTAGCGAAAGCTGGATATCGTGTTTTAGCTGTTGCTGCTAAAGAAAATTGTTCTAATGACGAAAAGTTAGAAAATATGACCTTTATTGCATTAATTTCTTTCCTAGATCCTATTAGAATTGAGGCAAAAGATGCAGTTGAAACTTGCAAAAAAGCTGGTATCAAAGTTATTATTATTACTGGTGACCATACTCTAACTGCATATGCCATTGCAAAAGACTTAAATATTGTTAATGATATGAATGAAATTGCTACTGGTACAGATATAGATGAATATTTAGATAAAGGTGAAAAAAGTTTTGATGAATTTGTTAATAAAACCAAAGTTTTTGCACGTGTTACACCACATCAAAAATTAGAAATTGTAAATTCTCTTAAGAGAAATGGAGAGTTTGTCGCCGTTACTGGTGATGGTGTTAATGATGCTCCAGCAATGCGTGCTAGTAATATAGGTATAGCTATGGGAAGTGGAACTGATGTTGCTAAAGAAACTGGTTCTATGATTATAACAGATGATAGTTTCTTATCAATTGTTGCCGGTGTAGAAGAAGGAAGATATGCTTATGATAATATTCGTAAGGTTATCAATTTATTGATTTCTTGTGGTATTGCTGAAGTATTATTCTTTATTATGGCAATTATGCTTGATATGGAAATGCCTCTACTTGCTATTCAATTATTATGGTTAAATTTAGTTACTGATGGTATTCAAGATGTAGCTTTGGCAAGTGAAAAAGGTGAACCTGGTGTTATGCTACGCAAACCACGTAATCCAAAAGAATCCATTTTTGATAAATACTTAATTACTGAAACTTTAATTGCTGGTATAACTATTGGTACAATTATTTTCTTATTATGGTATTATCTAATAAATTATGCTAATATTCCATTACATCATGCACGTACTTATATTTTAATGGCCATGGTATTTATGCAAAATATTCATGCATTTAACTGTAGAAGTGAATCTATATCCGTATTTAAGATACCGATTAAAAATAATTTTTTTATAGTTTTAGGAGTAATAATTGTCTTAATATTACATCTATCAGTAACACAAATTCCTTCTTTAAGTCATATACTTGATACTGAACCACTATCACTAATAGAAATATTAAGTATGTTTATAATATGTTTACCATTATTATTTATTAGTGAAATATATAAATTTATTAGACGTAAAGAAATGAGGAAACAATAATGTATCATTTTATGTATTATTTTTTAATTTTTATTATCTATTCTATATTAGGATGGTTAATGGAAACATGTCTTTGTTCATTTAAACAAAAAAAGATTGTTAATAGAGGCTTTTTAATTGGACCTTATTGTCCAATATATGGTTGGGGTGCTCTTATAATTATTTTAACGCTTACAAAATATAAAAATGATCCTTTTATTATTTTTGGAATGGCATTATTAATTTGTTCCATCTTAGAATATTTTACTAGTTGGTTAATGGAAAAGTTTTTTAACGCTAGATGGTGGGATTATTCCACACAAAAATTTAATCTTGAAGGACGTATTTGTTTAAAAAATTCAATATTATTTGGTTTAGGTGGTGTACTTGTATTATTAGTTTTTCAACCAATAATTGAAAATCTATTAAGTTATGTGCCTAGACCATTTATTTTCTTTACAAGCAGTTTTATATTAATAATATATATTATTGATAACATTTGCTCATTTGTTATTATTAAAAAAATGCGTTTAGTTGTTAACAAAGTACGTAGTGATATTAGTGATGAAATAAGTAGACGTGTTAAAGAAATTATTTTTAATCAGTCTATTTTTTCCAGAAGATTACTACTAGCATATCCAGATATTAAAATTCCTAATATCAAAATCAAAAAATTACGTTTAAAAGACAGAATAAAAAAATATCTTAAATGATATTTTTTTATTTACTGAAACACACATTTACCTACACCATTTATTCACAACTGAATAAACTATACTAGAAAATAAAAAGGGGTGGATTATAAATGTGTGACAAAAAAAATAAAAATACAAGTTGTGTTGCCGAAATACTTGAAGTTATAAATATCCTTCAAAGAAACTCTGAATGTTCTGGAAATGTTCTAGATACATGTGATAGAGGCTTTTTAGGTTGCAATCAAACAGTTTTAAATTGCAATACACGTCCTGTAATGTTATATACTTGTTGTGGTAATGGAACAGCTTGGCAAATGCCTGTAAGTAAAGATGCTACAGAACAAACAACATCTAATGTATTTAGAGTTGAAAAAGTAGATGGTAATTGTGCTACATTTAGAGTATTAACAGAACAAGATGGCACATTTACAGCTACAAATTCATTTTTTACAATGGATTTAGATTGCTTATGCTGTTTAAGATGCTTACAAGATACATACGTTGAATGTATATAAAAAGGACTTTAAAGTCCTTTTATTTTGATACTTTCAATATCACTAATTTGTATTTTTTGATTATCAATAGTAATTAAACTATCTCTTGTTCTACCAATAACATCATAATTAAAAACTCCTTTTTTGGTTTTAACCATAACAGATGTTTTATACACATGATTAGGCGAATTAAATAGATTATCTATAACATCATTAACATCAACATTATCAAAAACTTCAGTAGTTCTTCCTTCATGATATACTTTAACATTATTTTGAACATTACCTATATTATTTTGAAATACTTTAGGAAGCTTATTATTCATTATAACACCTCATCAAATTATATGCATTTTTTACTTATTTTATATCCAATAATTAATAAAAATAATCCTATTACTATCTCATTTAATAAATATGTTTGCTTAAATGTTTCCAAAAATAATAATATTATACTACTTATGCTGATTCCCATTATAAAACTATAAACATTATCATATCTTGTTTCTAATAAATAATTCATTAAATAAGTAAATAAATAAAAACCTATCAATACTCCAATAATAAAGGGCCATAGTAAATTAAAATTATTTATTAAATTGTGCCAAAGAGAAATTTCACTTATTGCATTCATCAATGGATAATAATATCCTAAAATCATTAATACTGCTGTTCCACTTACACCAGGAACTATAATTGTTGCTGCTTCAACAATACCTACTAAAAATAATCCTATAAAAGAAATATTAGCAGTATTACTCTTAAAAAAATAGGTTACAAATAATAAAATTAAACCTAATAAAAATGATAAAATTTTAATTTCACCAATTTTTTGTTTCAATTCAAATGTTCCACCGATAATTAATCCTATAAAAAGTAGCATAATCATTAAATAGTATTTATTTAAAAGTGTTAAAATGAGATTACTTCCAAACAAAATACTTATTAATATACCACTTCCTAATATAAATAAGTATTTAAAATTATCTTTTTTAAATGGATTTAGTATTTTGTTAAGAGCTTGTTCATAAACACCTAAAATAATGGCTAAAAAGCCTCCGCTTACTCCAGGAATAATTTTACCAATACCAATTATAATACCTTTTAAAAATAGTTTCATATTAAACTATATAAAAAAAAAGAGAAAATATTACTCTTTTTCTTTTGTTCTTAAATAATAACCAAGTGATAAGCTAATTAAAATAATAGCAAGTCCTATAAAAGTAAAACTAAGATCATTAAATAATAATAAAGCAATTATTAAAAAAATTAATGCTATACTATTCATAATCAATAAAACTTTTAAATTATGTTTCATTTTATCACTTCCACTAATAAAAGTTTATCACATAAATTTCATTTTATCAATCTAAGAAAATATGTTATAATTATTTAGGTATTAATTATTGAAAGGTGATATTATGAATGAGCAAAGCAAAGCAAAAACTTTATTATTAATAGGCTTGATTGTTATATTGTTAGGAAGTCTTTTTATTTTTACTAATCAACCAGAATATTTAGAAGGAAAACATTATGTAGAAATAGATGTTAAAGATTATGGGAAAATGAAACTTGAATTAGATGCTGACGTTGCCCCTATTACCGTAACTAATTTTATTAATTTAGTTAATGATGGTTTCTATGATGGATTAACTTTTCATCGCGTTGTGGATGGTTTTATGATACAAGGTGGCGATCCTAATGGTAATGGAACTGGTGGTTCTAGCAAAAAAATTAAAGGAGAATTCGCTAATAATGGGGTAGAAAATTCTATCTCTCATGTGCGTGGTACTATTTCAATGGCTAGAGGTCAAGAAAATAATAGCGCTTCTTCTCAATTCTTTATCGTCCATGAAGATTCAACAGGATTAGATGGTAATTATGCTGCATTCGGTCATGTTATTGAAGGAATAGAAGTTGTTGATAAAATTGTTGAAAATACAAAAGTAGAAGATGATGGCGAAACAGTTGCTAAAGAAAATCAACCTATTATTTCTAGTATTAAAGTAATTGAAAACTGAACAAATTTGTTCAGTTTTTTATTTAAAAGTTATTTTTGATTTAATTAATTGACGTGCTCGTAAGCGTTTAAATTTTCGTTCATTATCCGTAAATAAAACTATATAAACAATTTCCCATATTGCAACCCACCCTGCAATATTTAATAATTCTACAAATACCTTATTAATAGTACCTACTAAACTATTAGATAAAATTAAAAAAATAACACCTAAAAGAAATAACATTATTTTTTTAATATTATTTGATTTTTCGTAAAAATTTATCTCAATTAATACATCTTTATAATGACTAATTATACAATTACGCATTTTTTCTTTTTCTTTAGGCAACATAAAACCAGCACTAATTTCAATAATAATTTTATCTCTAAATCTACTTTTCGAAATTTGCTTATCAATATAATTAGCTAATTTATCATTTAAAATATTCCAATTATATTCATCATATAAATCTTGTTTTTCTTCCAAGTCAACGTGTATAACATATTCTTTATTATTCATAATATTCAGCATTTTAATTATAACACAATTTTAATTTGATATAAAAAAATAACAGACAAACCGTTATTTTGATTTAATTATATTAATATAGTTATTAACCTTACTACTCCATGAACTATTACTATACCCCGTATATTTTCTTTGCATTAACTCAGGAGTGTTTAATCCTTGTGATACATAATTTCTATATAAATTTTCAATATAAGCATTAATACCGTCTTCTAAAGTATTAAATTTACCATAAGAACTTCCAGAACAATATGAACCACTTTTCATTCCACCAACATTATTACATTTTTTAACTAAATTACTGCAATCCCACATACATCCAGTTTCATGTAACATAATAGCTACAGCTAAATATGGATCTACACCTAATTCAAGTGATTTACTAACAAATACTTCACCATATCCACTAACTGTTGAATTTAGTGATTTATTTATTTGTTCAACTAAAGCATCATAAGTTAAACCATAATATAATGGTTCTTCTTCTATTTCTTCTACTTCTGCTACAGGTTCTATAATCTCTTCGCTTTCTTTTTTATTAGCTTCTTGAAGTTCTGATGAAGCAATAACAGCTTCTGGTTTTTTTATCACTTTATCTCCACAGATACATATAACAACTATTAAAAGCGCTATAAGTAAACCATAGATAATTCTCTTCTTCATAATCTACCTCTTTCAAGCGACCTAATCATTATACCATATATAAAAATAGTTGTAAAATTGACAAAAGGAAGTAGATTATTACTACTTCCTTATGCTATATAAATACTATCTCTATCTTTATTATATGCGACATTTATAGTATCTCCATATTTTACTTCATTATTAATTAATTTTTTAGCAAGTAAAACTTCTAGTGTTTTACTAACTAATCTTTTAAGCGGACGGGCACCAAATGCTTCATCATAACCATTATTAATAAAATAATTAAATGCCTCTTCACTTAGCTTAATTTTAACATTTAAATCAATTAAACGATCTTCAATTTCACCTATGATTTTCTTTAATATTTCACCAATTACATCTTTAGTTAATTTATTAAAAATAATAATTTCATCAATACGATTTATAAATTCTGGTCTAAAGTAATTATGTAATTCTTTTACTACTTTATCACTTTCACCATCTAAAATATGTTCACTACCTAAGTTAGAGGTCATTATAATAATTGTATTTTTAAAATCAACTGTTCGACCATTTGAATCGGTTACACGACCATCATCAAGTATTTGTAATAATAAGTTTAATACTTCTGGATGGGCTTTTTCAATTTCATCAAATAAAACAATACTATATGGATTACGACGTACTGCCTCTGTTAATTGTCCACCTTCTTCATAGCCAACATAACCTGGAGGAGATCCAATTAAACGTGACACTGAAAATTTTTCCATATATTCACTCATATCAATACGTACCATATGATGTTCATCATCAAATAATTCATACGCTAAACTACGAGCTACTTCTGTTTTACCTACACCAGTAGGTCCTAAGAACATAAATGAACCAATTGGACGATTAGGGTCTTTTATACCACTACGCGATTTTATAATTGCTTCACTAATAAGTTTCAAAGCCTCATCTTGGCCTTTAACACGTAATTTCAAATTATCTTCTAAATTTAAAAGTTTTTCTTTTTCGCCACTCATTAGTTTAGAAATAGGAATATTTGTCCATTTAGATATAACAGTCGCGATATCTTCACTAGTTACGATATCACTTAAAAGTGTATTTTCACTTTGTTTTTTTAATTCTTCTAATTCTTTTTCAAGGGTTGGAATAACACCATGACGTAATCTAGCTGCTGTTTCTAAATCATAATTATTTTCAGCTTGATCTAAGTTAAAGCGAGCTTTATCTAGTTCTTCTTTCTTATTTTTAATATTAATATTTAAATCTTTTTCTTTATTCCAAGCTTCTGTTAATTCTTTCTCTTGATTTTTTAAATTAGTTAAAGTTTCTTCAATACTTTCTAAACGTTTTTTAGTAAGTTCATCTTTTTCTTTTTTTATAGCTTCTCGTTCTATTTCTAGACGCATTATTTCACGTGTTAATGTATCTAAACTTGTTGGAACAGAATCCATTTGAACACGTATTGTAGCACACGCTTCATCAATTAAATCAATAGCCTTGTCTGGCAAGAAACGATCAGTTATATATCGATTAGACAAAGTTGCTGCTGCAATCAAAGCTTTATCTTCAATAGAAACACCATGATGAATTTCGAAACGTTCTTTTAAACCACGAAGTATAGTTATAGTATCTTCTACTGTTGGTTCATGAACAATAATCTTTTGAAAACGTCTTTCTAAAGCACCATCTTTTTCAATATACTTACGATATTCATTTAAAGTAGTAGCACCTATTACATGAATTTCACCACGTGCAAGCATTGGTTTTAAAATATTAGAAGTATCCATTGCTCCTTCAACAGCACCACTACCAACTATCATGTGAATTTCATCAATAAACATAATAATTTTACCTTCAGATTCTTTAATCTTATTTAGTACTTTTTTTAATCTTTCTTCAAACTCTCCACGATATTTAGCACCAGCTATTAAAGCAGCCATATCTAATTCCCAAACTTCTTTATCCTTTAAACTATTAGGAACATCACCCTTTACAATACGAAGTGCTAAACCTTCTACAATAGCTGTTTTACCAACTCCAGGTTCACCAATAAGTACTGGATTATTCTTTGTTTTACGGGATAAAATACGTGTTATATCACGAATTTCTTCATCGCGGCCAATAACAGGATCTACTTTACGAGCTTTAACAGCATCATTGATATTTCTGCCATATTTAACAAGTACATCTTCTTCTTCATTGTTATTAACATTATACATTTTTATCACCTCTTACAATCATTATACTCTCTTTTTAGCACTTGTCAATAGAGAGTGCTAAAAATATTAAAAAAAAGAAGTTTTTACTTCTTCCATAAGCCATGTAAATTACAATAAGCAAAAACTTCTAAAATTTCTTCATCATCTAAATTAAAAATAACTTCAGGTTTTGTATTAGGTTTTAATTCATACTCTAATACTCTTTTAGTAGTAGTAACACTAATCCATTTAATATAATGTTCTTCTGTCATTGGATGTTCAATACTACCTATCTTAATAATTACTTTATTATTATCTTTTTCTACTTCTGGAATGTGTTTTTCAACTGCCGCATCAACAGTATTAGGAGTTAATTCTTCCATAACTTCTCCACAACAAATAACCTTTACTCCAGAATTATTAGCATATTTAATAATATTTCCACAATGTTTACATACATAAAATTTTTGCATAATTACACCCCCACACTTCTTGTTTCTGGTAAAGTAGATGCCCCATCTATAACAATTCCTTGTCCTGTTATATAACTAGAATTATCACTTGCTAAGAAAGCTGCTAATTCACCTAATTCTTCAATAGTTCCTAATCTTCCCATTGGAATACCATCAGCAATTCCTTTAACAACACTATCTGGATTACTTGCATCTGTATCTTTAGCAATGCCTTCTACCATTGGTGTCATAATATATCCAGGCATAATAGCATTAACATTAATACCATCTTTAACTAATTCCATAGCTAATGCTTTAGTAAAACCTAATAAAGCTGCTTTAGTTGTAGCATAGGCTACTTCCCCTGCATCTGCTACTATTGGGCCAGTAACACTAGATAAATTAACAATTTTACCATAATGATTTTTAATCATATTAGGTACAACAGCTTTAGTTACATTCCAACTACCTTTTATATTAATATCTAAATGAAAATCACGAACATCATCTTGCATATCAACAAAACGTTCTAATTTAGCTACTCCGGCATTATTAATTAAAATATCAATTTTACCTTTTTTTGCAAGCACATCATTAATAACAGCGTCTACCATTCTTTTATCACGAATGTCAACTTTATATCCACTTACTTTAGGATTATTTAATTCTTTTAAAGTATCAGCTAATTCATCACTATAATCAAGAATAACAACATCAGCACCATATTTCAAAAATACTTTAACGATACCTAAACCATTTCCCATAGCACCGCCAGTAACAACAGCAACTTTATTTTCTAAATTCATTTTATCATCTACCTTTCTATACCATTATAACATTTATTATTAAAAACTTGAACCAAATTATTAACAATTAACAACAAAAAAAATAATGACTTCTCATTATTTTGATTTTATTGTCTTAATATAAGATTTAACTTTACTTAACCAATTATCATTATTAAAACCTGTGTATTTGTATACCATTTCTTCTGGTGTATCTAATCCCTTAGAAACATAATTATTAGATAAATTACGATAATATGCATCTATTCCTTCTTCTAAACTACTAAAAGTATAATAATCGCCATTACCACGCATACCACCAATATTGTTATTATTTCTAACTAAACTACTGCATGTCCAAGCACAACCTGTTTCATGTAACATAATAGATACTGCTAAATATGGATCTACATCATATTCTAATGCTTTATCAACAAATACATCTCCATATCCATTTAAAGATGAATTTAAAGAATTATCTATTTGCTCAACAATTTGCTTATAATTTAAATCTGTTCCAAATAATTTTATTTCATCACTTTTTAATAATTCCTTATCTAAAGGAATTATTTCCTTAGTCTTTATTTTATCTTTATCTAACTTATCTACTCCCAAAATACTTTTTTCCATAAAAGACTCTCTCTGAACTAGACTTTTTTGATATACAAATTTTTGATCAGAACTACAAGTTAATAAAAAACCACATACACATAAATTTACTATTTTTTTATTCATACTCCACCTCTTCACACAAGGCAAGATTATATCACGTATAATGTAGATTAGTAAATGAGTAAGTTTGGAACTTATTTAATTTACTATATAATATTATCTATT
>CALVQV010000006.1 GCA_944358325.1 uncultured Bacilli bacterium | reverse complement strand
AGTTTTAGACTTCTATGAAGTAGAAAAAGCTTACCGTGAGGTAAGCAAGTGTCAAAATTTATTTTGACATTTTGTTCATTAGACAAATATATTATTCCATGTTAAAATTATATAGTGGTATTATGAAGAAAAAGAAGAAATTGAAGTTAAATAAAGAAAATATTTTTATTGCAGTAAGCATTATTTTTTTATTAGGATCAACTTTATTTTATGGTGGTCGTTTTATTTATTTTTATCGCTTAGAAAATGTTCCTAAAAAAGAAGTTATTACTAATTTAAATGAACTTTTAATCAGTAAAGAAGTGTTTGCTGATGATGGCTTGTATAAAGATGATGATGTTTATTATTTTAAGGGTAAAAATGTAAATAATTATTTATTATATAGTGGTCGTATTTTTAGAATTGTTGGTATTGATAGTAATGGTGGTATTAAACTTATTAGTGATGAAGTTAGTACGGTTATTTATGATGGCAGTGATGAAAATGTTGATTCTTATGTAGACGATTGGTTGAATAATGTTTATTTAAATACTTTAAATAAAGATTATTTAGTTGATACTTTATCATGTGATGATAAGATTGATAATAATATTACTTGCAAGAATATAGTTAAAGAAACTATTAGTTCTTTAAGTTTATATGATTATATGAAAGCTGGAGATGTTAATTCTTATTTAAATAGTGGTAATTATTTTTGGTTAAGTTCTAAAAAGAGTGATAATACAACATGGTATATTAGTAATGAGGGTGCTTCTTCTACAACTAGTAATAAAGTAAGTTTAGGTGTTAGACCAGTTATAACTTTAAAAAGTGATTTAGTTGTTGTAAGTGGTGATGGTTCTATAGATGACCCTTATACTATTGAAAATCTTGTTCCTACTAAATTAGGTGATATTTATGTTGGAAGTTATGTAACTTTTAGTAATCATTTGTTTAGAGTTATGAGTAATGGAGATACTACGCGTTTAGTAATGATGGATGAGATGGATAAACATGTTTTTTCAACTTATACTAATGTTTTTGAAACAACACGTAAAAATAGTTTAGCTTATTATTTAAATAAAGATTTTTATAATACTTTGAATACTGATTTTTTAATAAAAAGTGAATTTTATGATGGTATTTATGAAAGATATTATAAAGAAGTAGAAAGTGATAGTGTTAAGGCTTATGTTGGACTACCTAGTGTAGGTGATATTTTGTTTGGTGATAATTATTTATTATTAACACCTACTGGCGAAGCAACACAAGCTATTTATGCGGTTAATAATGGACGTTTAAGTAGTGTAGATATTAATGAAGAGTATAACTATCAACCTGTTATTGTTCTTGATTCTAATATTCTTATTGCTAGTGGTAGTGGAACTAGTAGTGATTCATATATTTTAAAGTAAAGTAGGTGATTTATGGAAGATATAGAACTTGTTTTAATTGATGATGATAATAATGTAGAAAAAACTAAGGTTAAGTCTAAGAAAAAAGAAAAAAAGAAAAAAAATAAGTTAGTTATTACTTGTATTGTTTTAGATATACTTGCTTTAATTGGATATTTTGTTACTTATGGTCCATGGGATTATCTTAGAAATTTGTTAGTTACAACAGCGATGACAACGATGTCACATCATTATTTAGCACGTACTTTTTATAGTGATGAAATGATAAGAAAAGTTTTAGCGAATAATTATGTTGAGGAGTCAGGTGAATCTACTGATACTTCGCAAATAACTTTTATTGAAAATGATTCAGGAATTTATGAATCTATTTATGAGGAACAAATTTTAGATCGCGATAAAGATGATGTTTATAAGTTAATTCCTATTTCAGGGAATAATTATAAAGGAACTTTAGTAGCGGTGTATGATCCATCTCGTATTGAGTTAGCTTTGTCTAAGTATTTTGGGACATGGGGACAACATATAACAACAATAACTCGTGAAAATGATGCTTTAATAGGTATTAATGCTAGTGCTTTTGAAGATGAAAATATGGTTGGTAATGGAAGTAAGCCAACTGGTGTTGTTATAAAGGATGGTAAAGTTGTTTATCAAGGTATTTCGACTGGTTATGGTGGCGGTATTATTGGTTTTACAGAGGATAATGTTTTAATGCTTAGTAAGAAAAGTCCACAACAAGCTATTAAAGATGGTATTGTAGATGGTGTTGAGTTTGGTCCATTTTTAATTGTAAATGGCGAAGCTGCTTTTATTAAAGGTAATGGTGGTTGGGGTGTTGCACCTCGTACGGCTATTGCACAAAGAAAAGATGGTATTGTATTGTTTTTAATTATTGATGGACGTCAACCTGGTTATAGTCTAGGTATTGATATGGTTGAGATGACTAAGATTTTACAAAATTATGGTGCTTATAATGCTGCTAATTTAGATGGTGGAGCTAGTAGTGTTTTATCTGTTAAAGGTGAGCTTTATAATAAACCATGTGGTGCTACTGAAACTGGTGAACGTTCTAGTCCTAATGCATGGATTGTAAAATAGGAGGATATTTATGCGAATTGGTGTTTTTGATTCTGGACTGGGTGGTCTTTCTGTTTTAAAAGAATTAATAAATAAGTATCCTAATAATGAATATATTTATGTGGGCGATAATTTAAATGTTCCTTATGGTGATAAAAGTATTCAAGAATTACAAGTTTTAACTACAAAAATTATTAATTTTTTAAATAGCAAAGATGTTGATTTAATAGTTGTTGCTTGTGGAACAATTAGTACTAATTTTAATTTTAGAAGTGATAAAGTTATTAAAGTTGTTGATGCTACTATTAATTATGTAAATAATAATTATAGGCATGTTGGTTTAATGGCAACTAATAGAACGATTGAATCTAATTATTTTCAAAAACGTCTTAATGTTGTTGTTGATGTTTTAAAAACACCTTTATTAGTTCCTATGATTGAAAGTGGTAAGATTGATTTAAGTATAATAAATAATTATATGGCTAGTTTTAAAGATATTGATGCTTTAATTTTGGGTTGTACACATTATGCTTTGATTAAAGATTATTTACCATTTAAAGTAGTAGATATGGGTGTTGTTCTAGCAAACAGTTTAAATTTAAGTAATGATGGGGTATTTAAATTGAATTTATATTTTACTAAGGTTGATGATTTAACTATTAATAATGTTAAGAAAATAATGGGTGAATATACTGTAGAAGAATGTATTTTATAAAAAGGCTATGCCTTTTTTTGTTTAGAAAGTTATGTTATAATTGAGGTGGTGGTTTTATGTGGAAAATAGGTAATGTGGAAATTAAAAACAAGATTGTTTTAGCGCCTATGGCTGGCATTTGTAATAATGCTTATCGTAGAATCATAAAAGAAATGGGTTGTGGTCTTATTACTTGTGAGATGGTTAGTGATAAGGCTATTATGTATGGTAGTAAGAAAACGATTGATATGCTTTATATGACAGAAGATGAAAGACCTATTAGTCAACAAATATTTGGTAGTGATAAAGAAAGTTTTATAGTTGCTGCTAAATATATTTATGAAAATATGCATCCTGATATTATTGATATTAATATGGGATGTCCTGTTCCTAAAGTGGCTTTAAAAAGTCAAGCTGGTAGTGCATTACTTAAGAATCCTGATAAGGTATATGAGATAGTTAAAAGTGTTGTAGATAGTGTTCCTATCCCAGTTACAGTTAAAATTCGTAGTGGTTGGGATAGTAATAGTATTAATGCGGTTGAGATTGCTAAAGTTTGTGAAAAAGCAGGTGCTTGTGCGATAACAGTTCATGCTAGAACACGTGCTCAAGGTTATAGTGGTTTAGCTGATTGGAATATTATTAAAGCCGTTAAAGATAATGTAAGTATTCCGGTTATTGGTAATGGAGATGTTAAAAGTTGTTATGATGCTAAGAGAATGCTTGATTTAACTGGTTGTGATGCCGTTATGATTGGTCGTGGTGTTTTAGGCAACCCTTGGTTAATTAAAGAATGTGTTGATTATTTAGAAAAAGGGCTTGAACCTAGAGAAATTAGTTTAGAAGAAAGACTTGATATGATTTTAAAACATATGGATTATTTACTTAGTTTTAAGGTGGAAAAAGTAGCTATTTTAGAACTTCGTAGTCATGCTGCTTGGTATTTAAAAGGTGTTAGTGGGATGAATGAATATAAGAAAGATTTTTTTAAGGCTACTACTAAAGAAGATGTTTTAAAAATAATAAAGGAGATAAAAGATAATGAAATATGCTAGTTTTTTAGAAAGATTAGGAGCTTATATTATTGATTTATGGTTAGTTTTTTTAGTTACGAGTTTAATTGCGACTTTTGTTAATTTTAATCAAGATAAAGTTAAGGTTTTAAATGAGCAAATTAATGATTTAACTGATCAAGCTTTAAATGAGGATATAAATTTTATGACTTATTTGGAAGATTATGCTTCTATTGCGCAAGATATAGATAAAAATAGTGCGATATATAATGTTGTTAATGCTTTTATGATAATTGGTTTTTTCATTGTTATTCCTTATTTTTATGATGGAAAGACAATTGGTAAAAAAATTATGAAGATTAAAGTAGTGCGTGATGATGGGGAGTTACTTAGTATGAATAATTTAGTTATTCGTAATTTTATTACAACTAGTTTAGCTTATATGATGTTATCATTATCTCTTTTATATATTACGCCTAGTATGTTTTATTTTATTGCGACAATTATTTTTGGTTTTATGCAATTTTTACTAGTAATATTAAGTGCTTTTATGGTAATATATAGACGAGACAAAAGAGGTTTTCATGATGTATTAGCTCACACGAGTGTTATTAAGATTAATTAGAGGTGAAAATATGCGAGAATTTAGTGAACAAGAGTTAGTTAGAAGACAAACTTTAGAAGAAATGAAAGAATTTATTAATCCTTATCCAGAACGCTATGAAAGAAATTATGAATTATGTGATGCTGCTAAGTTAGAAGATGGTGTTACTAATGTAAGAGTAGCTGGACGTATTGTTTTAATGCGTAAGATGGGTAAACTTTCTTTTTTAACTTTACAAGATATTAAAGGACGTATTCAAGTATCAATTAAGATTGATATGGTAGGGGAAGATGCTTACTCTTTCTTTAAAAAGTATATTGATTTAGGTGATTTTATTGGCGTTGAGGGAGAAATTTTTACAACTCATACTGGTGAAAAAACTATTCGTGCTAATAGTTATAGTTTTTTAGGTAAAGCTTTAAAACCGCTTCCTGAAAAATTTCATGGTCTTACTGATATTGAAACTGTTTATCGTGAACGTTATTTGGATTTAATTATGTCAGAAGATGCAAGAAAGAAATTTTTATTGCGTTCTAATTTTATTAAAGAGTTACGTAATTATTTAAATGATGAAGGTTATATTGAAATAGAAACACCTATTTTAAATAATAAAGCAAGTGGTGCGACAGCTAAACCATTTATTACACATCATAATGCTTTAGATGTTGATTTATATTTACGTATTGCACCAGAAACTTATTTAAAAAGAGCTGTAGTTGGTGGTTTTACAAAAGTATTTGAAATCGCACGTTGTTTTAGAAATGAAGGTATGGATGCAACTCATCTTCAAGATTTTACAATGATTGAAGGTTATGGTGCTTACTTAAATTATGAAGATAATATGCGTTTTTTACAAAATATGTTACAAACTATTATTCAAAAATTATTTGGTACTTTAGTTTTAAATATCGATGATAAAGAAATTGATTTAAGTGGAACTTGGCCTGCTATATCATTTAGAGATTTAATTTTAAAATATTCTAGTATTGATATAGATGTTTATAATACTAAAGAAAGTTTACTTGCAAAAATTAAAGAAGAAAAGATTGAAATTGATTCAGAAGTACCATTAGAAGATTTAGGTTATGGTAATTTAGTTGATCAATTGTATAAAAAAGTAGCTCGTCCAAATGTATTAGGACCAGTATATTTAATTAAACATCCAATTGAACTTTCTCCTTTAGCGCGTGCTAATGATGATAATAAAAATATTACAGATCGTTTCCAATTAATTATTAATGGAGCCGAAATTATTAATGCTTATTCAGAATTAGTTGATCCTCAAGATCAAGAGGCACGTTTGTTAAAACAAGCAGAGTTAAAAGCTAAAGGTGATGTTGAAGCTATGCCTATGGATTATGAATATATTGAAGCTATGGAATATGGTATGCCACCAATTTCTGGTTGGGGTATGGGTATAGATCGTTTACTTCAAATTTTAACTAATTCAGAAAATATTAAAGATGTTATTATGTTCCCTTTGATGCGTAAAAAAGATTAATGAAATTATATGTTGTTAGACATGGTGAAACCAATGAAAATATTGGTAAAATCATGCAAGGTAATATGAATACACAATTAAATGAAAAGGGAATAGAACAGGCTTGTGCTGCTAGAGATAAGTTAAAGAATGTACATATTGATATTATTTTTTCATCACCAAAAGATAGAGCTTTAGATACAGCTAAAATAATTAGTGATGGTAAAATTAAAATTATTTGTGATGATAATTTAAGAAGTCGTAATCACGGAGAATTTGAAGGTGTAGATCGTAGAAAGATTAATTTATACGAATATTGGAATTATAATTTAAATAAGATGTATGAAAAAGCTGAAAATGTTCGTGATTTATATAATCGTGTTTCTAGTTTTTTAGAAATGTTAAAGAAAAATTATAGTGATAAAACTGTTTTAATTGCTACACATAGTGGTATATGTAGAATAATATATTATTATTTTAATGGTATACCTAGTGATGGTGATATGACAGGTTATGAAGCGGCTAATTGCCGTATTGAAGAATATGAATTATAGGAGGAATTATGAAAATATTATCAGTTAACTGTGGTAGTTCATCATTAAAATTTCAAATGTATGAAATGCCAGAAGAAAAAGCATTAATATCAGGGGTTTTTGAACGTATCGGTATTGATGGAAGTTTTTACACAATTAAAATTAATGGAGAAAAGATTAAGAAAGAAGCAGAACTTAAAGATCATAAAAAAGCTTTTGAAATTTTAATTGATGAATTAAAAGAAAATAAAGTTGTAGAAAGCTTAGATGAAATTAAAGGTATTGGACATCGTGTTGTCCAAGGTGGAGCTTACTTTGATAAGACTGTTGTTGTTACAGAAGATGTTATTGCTAAGATAGATGAATTAAGTGCTTTAGCACCTCTTCATAATCCAGCTGCTATTGTTGGTATTCGTGCAGCTCAAGCAGTTGTACCAAATGCTGTTCAAACAGTTGTATTTGATACTGCTTTCCATCAAACAATGGAAGAAGAAACTTATTTATATGCTGTTCCATATGAATGGTATACAGATTATAAAGTAAGAAGATATGGTGCTCATGGTACAAGTCATAAATATGTTAGTTTAAGAGCTAATGAAATTTTAGGAAGAACTAATACTAAATTAATTACTTGTCACATTGGAAATGGTGCTAGTATAAGTGCTGTTCGTGATGGTAAATGTATTAATACATCTATGGGATTAACTCCTAATGCTGGATTAATTATGGGTAGTCGTTGTGGTGATATTGATGCTACAATTGTGCCATATATTATGGAAAAAACTAAAATGAGTCCAAAAGAAATGGATACTGCTTTAAATAAACAAAGTGGTTTACTTGGCATAAGTGGTGTTAGTAGCGATTCACGTGATATTGAAGATGGTATTAATAAAGGAAATGAAAGATGCTTACTTGCTCAAAAAATGTATGTAAGAAGAATTATTGATTATATTGCTAAATATTATGTTGAACTTGAAGGATGCGACGCTATTATCTTTACTGCTGGTGTAGGTGAAAATTCAATTAGTACACGTCGTGAAGTTATGGATGGTTTAAAAGTATTAGGTGTAGAAGTAGATCCTACTAGTAATGATGTTCGTGGTAAAGAAACTTTAATTACAACTGCAGATTCTAAAATACCTTGCTATATTATTCCAACTGATGAAGAAGTAATGATTGCTCGCGATACATATGCTTTAGTTTAATAGTATAATTTTGTAAAAGGAAATGAGTTATCATTTCTTTTTTTTTGATTATTTGTTATAATTGCTTTAGTAGAAAGTGTGATATTATGTTTTTTAAAGATAATATATATAAAAGAATTTATAAAAAAATAAAAGAATATGATAAGATTGTTATTGCTCGTCATGTTGGGGCTGATCCTGATGCTTTAGCTAGTAGTATCGCTCTTCGTGATGTTATTATTAATACTTTTCCAGATAAGAAAGTGTATACTATTGGTTTTCCAGCTAGTCGTTTTAAGTATATTGGTATTTTAGATAAGTTGCCTGAAAAAGTTGATGATGCATTACTTATTGTTACGGATACACCTGATTATAAAAGAATAGATGGTGCTAACCCTCGTGATTTTGCTTATTCGATTAAAATTGATCATCATCCTTTTGTAGAGAAAACTTGTGATTTAGAATGGATAGATGATAAAGCTAGTAGTGCAAGTCAAATGATTATTGAATTAATTTTTAATACTAAATTAGTAATGACAAAAGAAGCAGCTGAAAAGTTATATATTGGTGTTGTTGCTGATACTAATCGTTTCTTATTTTATTATACAACGCCTAAAACTTTTGGTATTATGGCACGTTTAATTGCTGATACTAATATTGATATAACAGGTTTATATGAATCTTTATACATGCGTTCTTTAAAAGAAAAAAAATTTCAAAGTTATATAGTTGATAATTTTAAAGTTAGTGAAAATGGTCTTGCTTATATTTTAGTTGAAGATGAAGCTTTAAGTAAATATGATGTTGATGCTGCTACAGCTCGTAATATGGTTAGTGAGTTTAATTATATAGATGAAATATTAGTATGGGCTATTTTTACGGTTGATAAACAAAATAATAATATTCGTGGTTCAATTAGAAGTAGAGGTCCTATTATTAATGAAGTGGCTAGTAAATATAATGGTGGAGGACACATTTATGCTAGTGGTGCGCGTGTTGCTAATTCTGAAGAACTTGAAAAATTAGTTGCTGATTTAGATAAAGAATGTTTTGATTATAAGGCTAAAGAAAAACAAGATTAGAGATAATCTTGTTTTATGTTTCAGAGTTAAATGATTGAACAAATTCATTTTCACTACTAAAGGCAACATAAACAGATAGTATTGCTGGGATAATGGTGATTATAGAACTAATTAATTGTATTTTTAAGTTATAGTTATAACGATCTAATTCTTTAGCTACTTTTGTGCCTTCATAAGTATTTATAAAAAATAAGATAACAATTATTAAAGTTATGACACGTGTAATTCTAATAATTTTTTCAGCTTCTTCATTTGTATATAGTCCTTCTTTTTTTTGAAATTTTAAATAGGCATCATAAAAAATTGTTAAAGATAAAATAGTTACTAAAATAAAAGCAATAGTAAAAAATATTTGATTTAGAAAAAGAGAATCAATTTTCATATTTGTTTCTAGTTCTGTTTTAATAAATTAACTTCTTCTAATTCACTAATTGTAACGAATTGATATTCTTTTTCTAATAGTTTAGGAATAATTATTTCAAGAGCTTCAATAGTTCTTTTTTTTGTGTCATGCATTAAAATAATTGAACCATTTTTAGTATTTTTAATAACTGAAGAAGCAATGTCATTACTATTTTTCTTTTTCCAATCTAGAGAATCAACATTCCATAAAACAATTTTCAAGTTAGTGTTTTCTCTAATAGTGTTATTTATTTCTCCATAAGTTGGTCTTAATAATTTAGGGGTATAACCTGTAATTTCTTTAATAATATCTTGCGTTTTATTTATTTGTTCTTGTAATTCAATTATAGATAGTTTAGTTAATTGTTTGTGATTGTAGGAATGATTTCCTATTTCGTTACCTAACTCTAATGTTTTTTTAATAGTTTCACTATAATGTTTTACTTTATTACCAAGAACAAAGAAAGTTGCATTGATATTATATTTTTTTAGTAATTCTAATATTTCATCTGTATATTTACTCGGCCCATCATCAAATGTTAAGGCTACTACAGGTTTATTTATATCAATAATATTTTTTTCATTTGCGATATTTATAGTTGTATTAGTTTCTTCTTCATCTAAGGAAATAGGTATTTTTAAATTAATATTTGTTAATGGTATTTGTAATTTGATGATACCGCAATAGCCGCTTGTTAAAATATACGGATTAAAATAAATAGTTAAAATAGTATCTGAAAAGGTAAATAAGGTATCTTTGTTTAAATTTATTTTTTCTTCCAGTATGCAATCTTTGTATTTATTTTTTAATTGTTGTTCTAATATAGTAGATAAATTATCGTTTGTTAAATCATTAATAGTTAATAATTTATTTGTTTTAATATCAAATACATATGTTTTTAAATAGGTGATAGGGTGAGCTAGATATGGTTTATTGATAAATATTGTTAAAGTTACGTTTATGTAACGTTCATTTATTAGAGAATATGTGTAGTCAATATTTAATTCGGATTTTTCTTTATTGTTATAATCAACATATTCTTTTTTGAAAAGTTTAATTGTATCATCAATTTCTTTTTTTAAGATGGTATCAAGTTTTTTTATATTCGTTGATGGGTAGTTGATACTTATTAAATAATTTGGATTATTTTCTTCGATGATAGTTTCAATATTTTTATTTAATAAAATGTTGTTATTTTTACAAGAACTTAGAGTTATAATAATTAAAAAAAGAAGTATTATTTTTGTTTTCATAGTTCACCTATATAAGTATATGTTTTTATGTTTAAAAGCATGAAAAGCAGTTTTTTGTGGTGTGTAAAAAAAATGTAAAAAATGATTTTTTGAAAAAAGTATTTTTTTAATTTTTGCGGTTTTTGCTAAAAAAATTTGTTTTTAAATTTTTAATTAATTTTAGGTTAATATATTGAAAAATAAGGGCAAAGTTTCATTTTTTTAACTAAAAAGAAATAAATAAAAAAACAAAAAAATTAAAAAATAAAAAAAGTAAAAAAATTTTTTTCTTAATTTTCTTGAAAATTAAAGGCTAACTCAGTTATAGCAAACATTAGTTCGAAAAAAGGTATTGACAAGTTAAAAAAATAGTATCATAATGTAAGTGTAAATTGTAGGAGGAAATTATGAAAGTAGCAGAAAAAAGTATATTAGAAACTTTAACAGTAGTTAAAAGAAATGGAAAAAAAGTGGATTTTGATGGAACAAAAATTGCACTTGCAATAAAAAAAGGTTTTGATTCAGTTATTCAAAATGATGATGATCCAACAACTGAATTAGCAACTACAGGAAGTATGTATACTGAAAAAGATATTAATAAAGTTTATGATGCAGTAATCGCAAATATAGAAAGTAAGTATGAAGAAAATTCTAGAATTAAGATAGAAGATATTCAAGATATTATTGAAGAAGAGTTGCAAAAGAAAAAATATATTGATGTTTATGAAGCTTTTAGTGCTTATCGTGAAAGAAGAAATCAATCTCGTAAAATGTTTTTTGATGATAAGAAACAACATAAGTTTTTAAAGACGCTAGAAGGTTTGGGCTTAAAAAGTGCTCATGAAGAAGATATGAAAAGAGAAAATGCCAATGTTGATGGTGATACGGCAATGGGGACAATGCTTCAATATGGTAGTACAATTTCTAAAGAGTTTGCTAAATCATATTTAATGAAGCCAAAGTTTGCTGAAGCACATGATACAGGTGCTATTCATATTCATGATATGGATTTTTTACCAATGGGCACAACAACTTGTTGTCAAATCGATTTAAATAAATTATTTCTTAATGGTTTTTCAACTGGACATGGTCATTTACGTGAACCTAATGATATTATGTCTTATGGAGCTTTAGCAGCTATTGCTATTCAATCTAATCAAAATGATCAACATGGTGGTCAAGCAATTCCTGCTTTTGATTATTTTATGGCTCCTGGTGTATTAAAAACTTTTAAGAAACAATTTAAACAACATATTTATGATTTATTAGAATTTAGTGGTTTTTTAACATTTATTAATATGGATAGAGTTGCTAAAGAAGTTGATAAATTTAATAGTATTGAAGTTGATTTAAATATTTTAAAACCTCTTGCAAAAGATAGTAATGAAGTTTTCCACATTTTTGAAGTTGCTTATGAAAAAGCTTTAGCAAAAACTAATCGTATTACTTATCAAGCTATGGAAGCTTTTATTCATAATTTAAACACTATGCACAGTCGTGCAGGTGCTCAAGTACCTTTTTCATCTATTAATTTTGGTACTGATACTAGTGCTGAAGGAAGAATGGTTAGTAAAAATTATTTACTTGCTACAGATGCTGGATTAGGTCATGGTGAAACTCCAATTTTCCCAATTTCAATTTTTAAAGTAAAAGAGGGTGTTAACTATAATCCTGGAGATCCAAATTATGATTTATTTGAATTATCTTGTAAAGTAAGTGCTAAAAGATTATTCCCTAATTTTTCATTTATTGATGCACCATTTAATATGGTAGGTTATAAGCAAGGTGATTATAGAACTGAAGTAGGTTATATGGGATGTCGTACGAGAGTTTTAGGGAATGTTGTTGATCCTGATCGTGCGATTACACCAGGGCGTGGAAATTTAAGTTTTACTTCAATTAATTTACCAAGATTAGGTATTAAATATGGAATTTTAGATGGAAAAAAAGCTGATATGAAAGGTTTCTTTAATGAACTTGATGAATTACTAGATTTAGTTAAAGATCAATTGTTAGAAAGATTTGAAATTCAATGTAATAAGCATGTATATAATTTCCCATTTTTAATGGGTCAAGGTGTATGGATTGATGGTGAAAGATTAAAACCTACTGATAAGCTTAGAAGAGTTTTAAAACATGGGACACTTACATTTGGTTTTATTGGTTTAGCTGAATGTTTAGTTGCTTTAACTGGTAAACATCATGGCGAAAGTGAAGAGTCACAAAAGTTAGGTTTAAAGATTATTAAACATATGCGTGATAAAGCTGATGAATATTCTAAAGAATATAAATTAAATTTCTCATTAATCGCAACACCTGCTGAAGGTTTAAGTGGTAGATTTGTTAATATTGATAAAGCTATTTATGGAAAAATTAAAGGTGTTACAGATAGAGATTATTATACTAATTCATTCCATGTTCCAGTATATTACAATATTAGTATTGAAAAGAAGATTAAGTTAGAGGCACCATATCATGCGCTTACTAATGGCGGTCATATAACATATGTTGAATTAGATGGAGATACTGCTTTAAATGTTCCAGCGTTTATGAAAGTTGTTCGTTTAATGAAAGAAGCAGGTATTGGTTATGGAGCAATTAATCATCCTGTTGACCGTGATCCTGCGTGTGGTTATGTAGGTGTTATTGGTGATGTTTGTCCTGGATGTGGTAGACGTACAGGTGAACCTGTAAGTATAGATAAAATAAGATAACAATGGTTTAAGGGGAGGAATAATTATGAAACCAGAAGTTAAAGAAGAAGTAAAAGAATCAAAAAAAATGGTTGGTGAAGGCGTACAATTCGAAAGAATTCGTCGTATTACGGGTTATTTAGTAGGAACAGTTGATCGTTTTAATAATGCTAAACGTTCTGAAGAACATGATCGTGTAAAACATACATTTAGTAAAAATGCAAATTAGATTAGCAGCATCATTACAACCAGATAGTATTGTTGATGGTCCTGGTATTAGAACAGTTCTTTGGACTCAAGGGTGTGTTCATCATTGTTTAGGATGTCATAATCCTGAAACTCATGATATGAATGGTGGCTTTTTAGTTGATACTTCTACTATTTGTGAAGAATTAAAAAATATTCCTTTACAAGATGGTATTACATTTTCAGGTGGCGATCCTATGATGCAACCTGAAGCATGTAGTGTGATTGCTAAGTGTGCTCATGAAATAGGTTTAAATGTTTGGTGTTATACGGGTTTTACTTTTGAAGAACTTATGATGATGAGTAAAACTAATAATAAAATAATGAAGTTTCTGCATGAGATAGATGTTTTGGTTGATGGAAGATTTATTTTAGAACAAAAGAGTTTAAGTTTGAAGTTTAAAGGTTCACGCAATCAAAGAGTTATTGATGTAGAAAAAAGTTTAAAAGAAGGTAAGCCGATTATAATTCCAGAGTTTGAAGGAGAAGTTAATCATACTAAGTTATATAATAAGGATAAATATATGTATGTATAAAAATAACGCATTACAATTAGTAATGCGCTTTTTTTATTTTTTGTATTGTTTTTTTATTTGTTTTCCTAAACTTTTTTTATATGCTTGATAAAGATTATCAAGTTCAGTAAATTCTTCTTGACAGTTGTCTTGGAATAAGGTGTTTTTATAAAAAAGATTAGTGTTTGGAATTAATTTAACTTCATTGTTTTCCACAACATATTCGCAAATATACATTTTATTTTTAGTTTTATTGTGGATAATTGTTGTTTGATCATATGTTACATATATTTTATTGTTATATATGTGTAAGTTATCCACATGTTTTAATGTTTTGATTGTTATTTCTTCTTTGATTTTATCTTTATCTTTTAAAAATTTATTATTTATTTGATGAGTTTTATCCATGATATTCCTCCTTGTTAGAATATCTTACCATATTTTTAGATAAATGCAAGTTTATTATCATATATTATGGTATGAAAAGATTTAGAAGATATCCTAAATGTCAAATTAGTAAAATGAATTTGTTTTTAATTACTTTAATTTTATTGTTTTTATTAAGTATTTTAACTTTATCATATATTAACAATAAAGTTGTACCTAAGTTAATTACTTATGCAGAAACAGAGATGCAGAAGTTTGGAAGATTGATTGCTAATAAAACGGTAGTTAAAGAGATTAATGATACTATTAGTACAGATGATTTATTTGTTATTAATAAGAGTAATGATCTAATCCAGACTATTGATTTTAATCCAATTGCGGTTAATAGGCTACTTAGTATTATAACGAGTAGTATTGAAAGAGATTTTATGGCAATTGAACAGGGTAATTATGATGTTATAGGTTTGGATAATAATGTTTTAATTAATTATGATGGTGATGATTTAAAAAGAGGGATTGTTTTTAATATACCGAGTGGGATTATTTTTGATAATGTTTTTTTTAGTAATGTTGGGCCTAAGATTCCTGTGCGTTTTAGTTTAACTGGTGATATTGGTAGTAGAATAGAGACTAAGATTACTAATTATGGTATTAACAATGCTTTAGTTGAAACTAATGCTAAGGTAGATATTAATATGCGTATGATTTTACCTTTTATTACGGAATATACGACGGTTAATGTTTCTATACCAATTATTATTAAATTGATTAATGGTACGGTTCCTGAGTATTATTTTAATGGTCTTAGTGAATCTAGTAATGTTTTTGCGCTTCCTATTAATTAATGATATAATGATAATGGTGAGATAGTATGTTTAAAGTATTAAAAACAATTATTTTTTTATTAATTGTTGTGGGTATTGGCTCTTGTTTATATTATTTGTATATAAGTAGTAAAGAAGAAAAAATGCTTACTTATTATTTAGCTAGTGCTGATAAGACTATTAAACTTTATGATGAAAATTTAGAAGAAGTTAAAGATGTAGTTAGAGGAACAGAAGTTAAAACTAGTTTAGAAAAACGCGATGATTATGTTAAAGTTTTTTTAGGTAATGTTTTATATTATGTTAAGGAAGGTAATATTATTAAAGATAATAATGTTGTTTTAGAAGATAGTGTTTATATTAGAACGTCTGTTAGTGTTTATGAAGATAGTGATAGTTTAAAGATTAGTGGTATGATACCTAAAGGAAGTTTAGTTAAAGTAATTGGCTATGATAAGTTAAATAGTGATGGTAGTGTAAATAAGTATAAAGTTAGTTTTAATGATATTAGTGGTTATATTTACAGTAAATATACTGTAAATAGTGAAGAAGAGGCTATTAAAATGTATGATAATGGTCATTTAGAAACACATTTAAAAAGAACTGATCGTTATGGTGGTGGTAGTGGTGATAATTTAGATTATTATCCATATCCTAAAGCTTCTTTTACTGATAATATTATGCCTGAAGAAGTACGTAGTCTATATATTAATGTTAATTCTCTTAGTAATATAGATGCTTATATAAGTTTGGCTAAAGAGAGTAATATTAATGCTTTTGTCGTTGATATTAAAGAAAATACAGTTCCAGGATACAAAGGGGAAGTGTTTAAAAACTATTCACCAACTAATTATGAACATGCAGTTTATAGTTTAGAAGATTATAAAACTTATATTGACAAAATAAAAGAAGCAGGTATTTATTTAATTGGTCGTATTTCAACTTTTAAAGATGGCTATTATGTTTCTGATCATCCTGATTATGCAATTTTAGATAAGAATGGTAGTCCTTATAAATATAATAGTTCATATTGGCCAACTGCTTTTAATCGTGAAGTGTGGGAATATAATGTTGCTTTAGCAGTTGAAGCAGTTAAAGAATTTGGTTTTAATGAAATACAATTTGATTATGTACGTTTTCCAGATCGTACTTATAGTTTAGAACAAAATGGAACAATCAATTTAAATAATACTTATAATGAAAGTAAAGCGATGGCTATTCAATTATTTTTGATGTATGCTTGTGATGAAATACATAAAGTTGGGGCTTATGTTTCTGCTGATGTATTTGGTGAAAGTGCGAATAGTTATGTTACAGGTTATGGGCAATATTGGCCTGCTATTTCTAATGTTGTTGATGTTATAAGTGCGATGCCTTATCCTGATCATTTTAATGCTCATGATTATGGTATAAAAGAGTATGTTTGGGAAGTACCTTATAAATTATTAAAGTCTTGGGGTGCGAGTGTTGTAATTAGACAAGAAGAAACAACAACACCAGCAGTTGTTCGAACTTGGATTCAAGCGTATAATACTATTAAGAGTCCATATGTTATCTATGATGCAGATAAAATAAGTGAACAAATAGAAGGACTATATGAAAATGGTTTGACTGGTGGATATATCACATGGAATTCTGCTTCAAGTTTAAGTAAATATAAAGAAATTAGTAGTGCATTTAAGAAGGAGTATAAATGAAAAAGATAAAGTTAAATGATTTGGATTATGAATTGATTGAAGATAATAATGGTTATAATGAAGAAGAAATAATAAGTAAAACAACGGATTATTTTATACCTTATGATTATATTATAGGTGATTGGGCTTATGGTAAATTAAGATTAAAAGGTTTTTGTGATAAAAAAAAATAAAATATATAATAAAAGTAATGATATTAGTAATAAAGATACATATATTAAAGAAAATTGTGCTTATGGATGTCGTTATTTTGTGTTAAAGAAGTTGTCATAACTTCTTTTATTGTGCATTAATTCTTTGAAATTTTAGTTAAAAATGATATAATATTTGTGATAGTTAGGAGAATGTTATGGAACTATATGAATTAACGAATAGATATCAAAATATTTATGATAGATGTTCTTCTTTATGGAGGTCTCTTTGACCCTGAAGAAAAAAAGAAGAAAATTGCTAGTTTAGAAGAAATTACTAAAGATGTTAATTTTTGGAATGATAAAAATAGAAGTACAGAAGTTATTAATGAATTAAATGATTTAAAAAATAGTTTAGAAAGTGTTTCTAGTTTGAAAGATAGTATTGTAACTAATTTTGAAATGCTTAAAGAATTAAAAAATAATTCAGATAATGAATTAGAACAATTATTAGAACAAGAACTTTTAGATTTAGAAAGTCGTATGGATAAAGTTGAAATAGCTGAATTGCTTAATGGTCCATATGATAAATTAAGTGCGATTTTAGAAATTCATCCTGGTGCTGGTGGAACAGAATCAATGGATTGGGCTAGTATGTTATTTCGTATGTATACAAGATGGGCTAATGATAAAGATTATAAGGTTGAAGTGTTAGATAAAGAAGATGGTGAAGAGGCTGGACTTAAAAGTGTTACTTTTATTGTAAAAGGTGTTAATGCTTATGGTTATTTAAAAAATGAAATTGGTGTACATCGTTTAGTTCGTATTTCACCTTTTGATTCTAATGCTAGACGTCATACATCTTTTGCTAGTGTTGAAGTTACACCTTTATTTGATAATAATAAAGTAAATATCGAAGTTAAAGAAAGTGATTTAAAAATAGATGTTTATCGTTCAAGTGGTGCTGGTGGACAACATGTTAATACAACAGATAGTGCCGTTAGAATTACGCATTTACCTACTAAAATAGTTGTTACTTGTCAAAATGAACGTAGTCAAATTCAAAATAGAGAGAAAGCTTTAGAAATTTTAAAGAATAAATTATATCAATAAAAAAAAAAAAAAAGGGATAATGAAATGCGTGCGATTAAAGGTGAACAAAAAGAAATTAATTTTGGTTCCCAAATCAGGAGTTACGTAATGTGTCCATATACTTTAGTTAAAGATCATAGAACAAATACAGAAAATGTTAATGTTGATAAAGTTTTAGATGGTGATATTGATATGTTTATTAATGATAATTTGAAAAGAGGTAATTAGATGTTTTTTAAGAAGAAAGAAAAAAGTGAAGATATAATTACAATTATTCAAAAAAAAGGTTTAGTAAAACGTTATTTTTTATTAATTGTTGGTTGCTTTTTATATGCTCTAGCTTTTAATGCTTTTTTCTTACCAGAAGAAATAGTGCATGGCGGGGTATCAGGAATTGCAATTATTACGAAAAATTTATTTAATTTAACACCATCTGTTGTTATTTTAGGTTTGTCTTTGGTGTTATTAGTTGTTAGTTATTTTACATTAGGTTGGGATAAAACAAAGGGATCAATTATTGGTTCAATTGCTTTTCCATTAATGGTACAACTTACTTCTGATTTACCAAGAATTTTACAATTTAATATAAATGACACTTTATTAATTGCTATATTTGGTGGTGTTGTAGCTGGTATTGGTTCTGGTGTTATTTTTAAAACAGGATTTACTACTGGTGGAACTGATATAATTAATCAAATTGTTAGTAAATATGCCAAAGTGAGCATTGGTAAAGCAATGATTATGTCTGATGGTATTATTGTTTTAAGTGCTGGTTTCTTTTTAGGCGAACCAGGGATAGTGTTTGCATGGGAAAAAGTAATGTATGCTGTAATTGTTTTATATCTATTAAGTTTTATGGCAGATCAAGTTATTTTAGGTATATCACAATCTAAGTGTTTCTACATTGTTACTAAGCATGAAACAGCAGTTAAGAAGTTTGTTATGAATTCTCTTAATCATGGTGTTACAGTTTTAGATGGTCGTGGTGGTTTTACTGGCGATCATCGTAAAGTTATTATGTGTATTGTTCCTACAAAAGAATACTTCTTATTAAAAGAAGGTATTAATAGTATAGATCCAGAAGCATTTTTCCTTGTTACTGATGCTTATGAAGTATATGGTGGGGAATAATTTAAGGAGGTTGATTTATGAATTTAATTAGAATGAAAGGTGTTAAAAAGACCTATAAAAATGGTGTTACAGCTATTTATGATTTAGATTTAAAAATTGAAAAGGGAGAGTTCGTTTTTATCATAGGTTCTACTGGTTGTGGTAAAAGTACACTTATTAAAATGCTTTATCGTGAAGAAAAACCAAATACCGGTGAAATTATTGTTGGGGGACTTAATGTTGCTAAATTAAAAAATCGTAAAGTTTACAAATTACGTCGTAAATTAGGTGTAGTTTATCAAGACTTTAAATTATTACCAAAATCAACAGTATTTGAAAATGTTGCTTTTGCTTTAGAAATATTTGGAACACCAAAAAAGGAAATTTATGAAAAAGTATTAAAAGTTTTAGATTTAGTTGGTCTTAAAAATAAGGCTAAACATTATCCAACTAATTTAAGTGGTGGGGAACAACAACGTGTCGCAATAGCGCGTGCGATTGTTAATGAACCAAAATTACTTATTTGTGATGAACCAACAGGAAACTTAGATGAAAATACAAGTATGGAAATTATGAAAGTATTAGAAGAGGTAAATAAAATGGGAACAACGATTATTATGGTTACACATGATACAAAAATTGTTGATAGAATGAAAAAACGTGTTATTCTTCTTGACGCTGGAAGAATAGTAAAAGATTATCCAGAAGGGACTTACGTAAATGAAGGCATTTAGAATATTAGGTAGAGACATAAGAGATTCATTTAAAAGTGTATTTCGTAATTTTTCTCTTTCATTAGCGTCAATTACTTGTATTACTATTACTTTATTAGTTGTTTCTATATCAGTTATTTTATCTTTAAATGTTGATAATATTGCAACTTTAATTGAAAAAGATGTAACGATTGTTGCTTTCTTGGAAAAAGATGTTGAAGAAGTAGATATTAAATTATTACAAAGAGAAATTGAACGATTAGATAATATTGATACTGTTGTTTTTCAATCTAAAGAAGATACTAAAAACGAAATGATGGAAGCTAGTGAGGATTTTAAAAATGTTATGCAAGATTATACAGAAGATGAAAATCCACTACAAGATTCTTTCAAAGTTAAAGTTATTGATATTGAATTAATAGGTGAAACAGCAAATCAAATTAAAGAATTAGACGGTGTAGATGTTGTTAAGTATGGGGAAGGAATGGTTGAACAATTAGTTCAAGTATTCAAAGTTGTTAGAAATATTTGTATTTTCATTGTTGTAACCTTGATTGTTGTAACAGCCTTCTTAATTTCTAATACAATTAAAATTACAATTTATTCTCGTCGTAAAGAAATTGAAATTATGCGTTTAGTAGGAGCAAGTAATTTAAACATTAAAATACCATTTGTATTTGAAGGATTATTTTTAGGTATATTAGGTTCTATTATTCCAATGTTAGTAACAGTTTATGGATATACAGCTATCTATGAACAATCAGGTGGTATATTATTCTCAAATATTATTGAATTAGTTGAACCAATGCCATTTGTTCTATGGGTATCACTAATTTTATTAGTAATTGGTATGGTTGTAGGTATGTTTGGTAGTTTACTTGCTGTTCGTAAACATTTAAAAATATAAAAATTTTTTGTTATCTTGTAATTCACATAAATATTATAATAATATTAGAATAGGAGAAAAAATATGAGAGAAAAAGGATTTACACTAATTGAATTATTAGCAGTTATCGTAATACTAGCAGTAATAGCTTTAATTGCAACACCAATGATAATGGGAGTTATTGATCAAGCAAGAGAGGGTGCATTAAAAACAAGTGTTAGAAACTTAATCGATTCAGCAGAATTGGAATACGCTAAACAACTTATGACAAGTCAAAATCCAAGTCTAGCATTCGAAGATATACCATATAAAGGTCAAAAATTTGAAAAAGGAAAAATAAGCTTTGATTCAAAAGGACAAGCAACAATTGCCGTATATGAAAATAACATGTGCCTTCATAAAACCCCAACAGATAAAGATGTTATATTAGATAAAAATATGACAGAAGAAGAATGTTTAGGTAAAGTAGCAACATATCAAGTAGGAGATAAATTAAAAGTAGATGTAGGTAATGGTATAATAGAAAACATCTATGTTTTAGAGGTAAAAGGAGACCAAATAGTAGGCTTATTAGATCGCAATTTAGGTGATAGTGTAGCATGGATAAGTGAAGAAGATTACAATGCTAAAGGTGGAAATTGGTCTAGTGATAGTAGAGAAGTAAAAAATCAAAACTATTATACATTTGGACCAGTAACAGCGAATAGACAATTAGATGAATTAACAGTAGCATGGACAAATGTAACAGATAAATATATTCCTTCAATGTTAGATGTCTTAAAATTAACAGAATTTTATCAAAACTTAGAAATTAAAGAAGAATGGGAAAATACGTATGTTAATAGATTTACTGAGATAATAAGTAGTGGTAATGAAGAAGTTTTACGTTGTGATAGCAATGCCTCATGTCGTTTAGCATTTACAAATGCAGGATATGGAGATATTTTATTACCAGAATGGGCAACAATTAATTTATATACTACTGGAGATGATGAACAAGATGGTTATTGGTTAAGTACACCTTTAAATTATGATTTATGGAAAGATATAACAGAGTTTTCTTCCTTTGTGGGCCTTGTCAGCTACCACGGGGATGCGATCGGCAACAGCGCTGGCGACGGCTGGTATGGGGTCCGCCCAGTTATTTCTATCTCTCAATCTAATATCTTGGAATAACTGCAATGTTATAGATAGACTACAAAAGTTTTTAGTAAAACGGCATGCTTGTCGTTTAGGAAAAGCACTATGTGCTTTTTCTTTTGGTCTATTTTGTTTTTCTTTACATATACTTAACTGGTGATATTATGATAAATGTAGGAGATTTAGTTACTAGGAAATCACATGGTAATGATATTATTTTTAAGGTTATTAAGATAGAGGATGATGTGTGTTATTTAAAGGGTACTGATATTAGGTTATATGCTGATAGTCCTATGGATGATTTGGTTATGGTAGTTGAGAAGAGTGAGGATGAGTTTTATGAAAAGGTGCGTAATTTTAATTGTTTAAATCGTGATGATTATTTTTATTTACCTGGTAAGATTTTACATATTGATGGTGATGAAGATTATTTAAATAAGTGTTTAAAGTTTTATACTGATAATAATATTTGGGCGATTGGTGTTAAAGAGTCTGAGGCTAATATTGCTTCTAGAATACATGAGTTATTAGATGAGCATAATCCTAATATTGTTGTTATTACGGGACATGATGCTTATTATAAAAAGAAAGGCGATATTAATAATATAGAGGCTTATAAGAATAGTATTAATTTTGTAAAAGCTGTTAAGGAAGCTAGAAGGTATGAAAAGAGTCATGATAAGTTAATTGTTATTGCTGGTGCTTGTCAAAGCGATTATGAAGAGTTAATTAAGGCAGGAGCTAATTTTGCTTCTAGTCCTAAGCGTATTAATATTCATGCTTTAGATCCAGCAATTATTGCTGCTAGTATAAGTTTGCTTGAGGTTAGTGAAGATATTAATTTGAAAGAGTTATTAGATAAAACAAAGTATGGTTCTTTAGGTATTGGTGGTATAAAGACGAAAGGAACAATGTATGTTGGATATCCAAGGTAGGAGAGTTATTGATGTAAAGCGAAAGTTAAATGAGATTAGGGATAAAGATTTTACGATTGAATATAATTTAGGACGTAATAAGTATGAAAAGTATAGGGTTAGAATTAAGGAATTATATAGTAATGTTTTTACTGTTTCTTTAGTGGATAGTGATATTATTAAGTCCTTTTCTTATAGTGATGTTATAACAAGTTTAATTCATATTGATTTATGATATTGCATTTATTTTGTTTATGTATTATAATGAAGATGTAATATAATGCTGAAAAGCTGAAGGGAGCGATTTACTTGAAAATTACATCTGTTAATGTTCGAAAATTCGAAAAAGAAGATTCTAGAATGAGAGGTATTGCATCTGTTTTACTAGACGATTGCTTTGCAGTTCATGATATTAGAATTATTGAAGGAGATAATGGGTTATTTATCGCAATGCCTAGCCGTAAAACAGCTACTGGTGGTTATAGAGATATAGCTCATCCTATTAATACAGAAGTAAGAAAAATGTTTGAAGATACTATTCTTGAAGCATATAATAATGCAGAAGTAGAAAAACCTGCTGAAGAATAAAAGAGCTTTGCTCTTTTTTTCATATTATAATTTTTTGTTCATATAATTTGATAGGTGATAATATGGACAAAGATATTGTTAATCATAGTGTGAGTATTAATAGTCGTAAAAATATTGTTATTACAGGTGTTAAAAAGATTGATAGTTTTGATGAACATGAGTTTTTGGTAGATACTAATATGGGGTATATGACTATTAAGGGTAATAGTTTAGAAATTATTAAGTTAGATACTATTGAGGGAAAAGTGTCTATTAAAGGGGTAATAGATAGTTTAGATTATAAAGAGAATAGTAAAAGTAATGAAAATAGTTTTTTTAATAAATTATTTAAATGAGTTTAAATAATCAAATTGAACTATTATTTGTTTCTTTTTTCTATGGTGTTTTTGTTTTTATTACTTTAGAGATTAATTCTAAATTTATTTATAATCTTCGTAAATTATATAGATATCCGATAACTTTTATTTTTAGTTTAATTCATTCATTGTTATATTTTTTGATTTTAATGTTTTTAAATTATGGTTATGTGCATATTTATGGTATTTTTATGACAATTGTTGCTTTTTTGTGTGTTAGTATGCTTTATAATAAATTTGTAAAGAAATAGCAGTTTATAAAATTTCATATTTATAGTATAATAAATATGGTGAGAGTATGATTAAGATAACAAAAAAAAGAATTATGATTTTATTTGGTCTAATTATAATTCTTATTTCTTGTTTTTTGTTTGTTCATTTTAATAGTTTAAATATTAAATTAGTAGGTAATAATAATGTTTTAGAGGTTGGTTCTGCTTATAAAGAAATGGGTGCTGAAGCATTTTATGGAAGTAAAGATATTAGCGATAAAATAGTTATTAAGAATAATATTGATATTAATAAAATTGGGAGTTATGAGGTAGAATATAGTATTAATTATGGAAATATTTCTAAAAAGATCATTCGTAAAGTTAAGGTTGTGGATACAGAAAGACCTAATATAGTTTTAAATGGTGATGAAGTTGTTTATTTAACTATTGGGGATGTTTTTGATGATGCTGGTGTTGTTGCGACTGATAATTATGATGGTAATTTAAATGATTTAGTGGAGGTTTCTCATAATATTGATAATACTAAAGAAGGTACTTATGAAGTTATTTATAAAGTAAAAGATAGTTTTGGTAATGAAGTATCAGTTTCAAGAAAAGTTATTTATAGAAAGAAAATTAATATTACTAAGTATCCTCAAATAGCAGTTTTAAATTACCATTTTTTTTATGATTCTGAATTAGGGGAAAGATGTAATGAAAGTATTTGTACAGATGTTAAAGATTTTAAAGAACAATTAGAGTATTTAAAGGAAAATAATTTTAAAACGCTTACTATGGAAGAGTTTAGAAGTTGGATGTATGGTGAGATAGATATACCAGAAAAGTCAGTTTTAATTACGATAGATGATGGTGGGAATGGAGTTGGCAAAGATAATGGTAATAAAGTTATTCCTTTATTAGAAGAGTATAAGATGCATGCCACACTTTTTTTAGTAAGTGCATGGTGGAGTCCTAGTAATTATGAATCTGATTATTTAGATATAGAGTCACATACTTATGATATGCATTTAGAAAAAGTTTGTAGTGGTGTTACTAGAGGGGCTAAAATGTTATGTAGCAGTTATGGTGATGTTATTAATGATTTAAAAACATCAATTAGTATTATTGGTTCTAATACGGCTTTTTGTTATCCTTTTTATGCTTATAATGATAGCGTTATAAAGGCAGTTAAAGAGGTTGGATTTAAACTTGCTTTTGTTGGTGGTAATAGAAAAGTTAATAGATTTAATGATAAGTATCGTATTCCTAGATATGTAGTTTATAAATATACTACTATTGATGAGTTTAAGAAGATGGTTAATTGACATTTGAATTATTTGTTTAGTTGTAAATTGTTAAAAAAAATGATATACTAGTTAGGATTAGGTAGGTGAATATAATGACTAGTAAAAAGGTATCAAAACGTTCTAAAAGAAGATTAGTTGTTTTTGGAAGTTTATCTATTTTTATGATTGTTTATTTCTTTTATGTCATTATATCTTATAGTTCTAAATTAATTAGTTTGAAAAATGAAGAAGCTGAATTAAATCATCGTATTGCTTTATTACAAGAAGAAGAGGAAGTTTTAAAAACGGAAATAGAAATGCTTCAAGATCCTGAATATATTGCTCGTTATGCTCGTGAAAATTATTTGTATTCTAAGGATGGAGAGTATATTATAAAATTAGATGAAGATAATGATGAAGGAATAGAAATTATTTCTAATGATACAAGTATTCCTTTAATAGCTTTAGGTGTTATATCTGGTTCTTTAATTTTAGGGTATATAGTTATCAAAGTAAAAAAATAAATGGAAGAAATTAATCTTCCATTTTTTATTTAACATAAATTTTTCTTGTTAATGTTTCAGTATATGTTCCATATGTAATGGTATAAGTTATTGTGAAAGTATCAGCTTTATCAGTAGTAATAACAGATACTACTTTGTTAGAACTATTTTTAATTGTTTTTTTGATACTTGCTTTATTAGTAACATCAACATTATTTTCTAATACTTTAACACCTTCATCAACAAAAGCATCTCCAATTTTTAAATTTACTTCAGCATTACCATTTAAATTTGATCTAATTATGGAACTTTCACCATTGAAAGAATGGGTTATTTCAGTTCCAGAACTTTCAGCACCTTTGAAAATTGAATAAGTTGATTTAACAACGAATTTAATATTTTCACTAGTTGATGTAGCATTATAATTGATTGATGTATTTGTTGTAAAACCTATTAGGGTAAGTTTACCATTACTATCTTTTGTATATACGTTATATCCAACAGTTCCTATATAATTATTATTATAATTTTTACGAGTTTGAATAAAGCTATTTCTATATTTTTCATTTGTAAATAAAGATTCAGCTAATTTATTAATAGCTTCGTCACTAATACTTTCTGGGGTATCAATTGGATTCCAACTTATAGTTATTTTTCCATTACTATAAGTAGTTTTAACATTAGTTGGATTATCTAAATTATTAAATCTTTCTGATACTTCAGTTGGTTCAGTTCCGGCTTTAAATAATTCAGTTGTTCTTAATTCACTAGGTGTATTAGGACTAGCAAGTTTAATTGGATATGTTTCTTTTTCAATTTCTACTTCAACAACATTTTTAGGTTTTTCAATTGTTGAGTTTTCAGTGTAAATACCTTTAGCTACAGCATTAAATAGTTTAACATTCCATAGCTTACCATATGTATTTACGTAATCATCATAAGCTTTATCATATCCATACCATAAACCAACGGTATATTGTGAATTAACTGATGCTAACCATGAATCATTAATAGGGTTTTTAGGCCAATTAGGATGAGCAACAATTGTAGCAGAGTCATAGTTAGTAGTTCCCGTTTTAGCTCCGTATGTTACACCATTAATATTGTAATAACGTCCCATTCCGGTTTTACCACTATCTATTAACATATTATACATTATATAAGCAGTTTCTTCGCTTAAAACTTTGGTTGGTTTAGCTTTATATTCCCATGTTTCATCTGTGTCACGATAAACTATTTTAGTAACACAGTAAGGTTCATTATAATAACCTTCATTACCAAAAATAGCATAAGCGGCAGCTAAAGTCATTGGTGATTCACCAGTGTATCCACCAATAGCATGAGCTTCATGGATTTTACCACTTTGAATTTCAGGACTTAAACCAATACTTGTAACAAAATTAGTAATATCTTTGTTGCTTACTGCTTGGAAGGTTTTTAAAGCAGGAATATTACGAGAATTAGCAAGTGCATCACGAGCTGTTATATATCCCATGTAAGTACGATCGGCATTATTAATTTTAGTACCATCTGTATATGTATATTCTTCATCGGTTACAGGTGTTGCTGGTGACCAATTTTCAAATTCAATAGCAGGTGCATAATCATATAATGGCTTTGCAGTAGAACCTATTTGTTTATTAGTTTGTGTTGCAAAGTTCATTGATTTAGCATTTGTCATAGATTGGTTTCTTCCTGATCCAACAGCAACCATTGCACCTGTTTTTGTATCAAGGACCATGATTCCTGCTTGAACGACATCATTTTCCCAATCCCATGTTTCACCACTCATAACTTGATCAACAAAATCTTGTTTCTTTAAATCAAAGGTTGTATATATTTCCATAGGTATAGAATATGGATCAACGTCGTCTCCTAATTTTTTATTTATTTCTTCAACAACAGTATTTATAACACCTTGATATTTATTATTATTAGTTTGTGGAACTAACATGTCTTCAACTGTTATTTCTTTAGCTATTTCATATTCTTCATCTGTTATGTATCCATGACGATTCATTAAGTATAATACTGTTTGACGTCTAGTTTCAGCACGATCTGGATGATTATATGGATCTAGGTAAACAGGAGCGTTAAATAATCCAGCAATCATAGCAGCTTCTGGTAATGTTAATTCACTAGCGTGTTTATTAAAATATGTTCGACTAGCTTGTTCAACACCATAAGCTCCGCCGCCTAAATAATAACTATTAGCATAAAATTCAAGGATTTCTTCTTTAGTATATTTTTGTTCTACTTTAAATATTGACATATAAATATCAGTAAATTTACGAACAATTCCTTCCCATCCTGTATCTACAGTAGAAGTATAGGTATTTTTTACTACTTGCATGGTTAAGGTACTAGCACCACCAGCATCACTATTACCAAGTAATTGTTTAACACTGGCTACTAAGAATCTAGCTGCATCAAAACCATTATGTTGAAAGAATCTTGAATCTTCGGTTGCAATAATTGCATTTATTAAGTTTTCACTCATTTCTTCATAAGAAATAGTTTCACGATTTTCTATTCCTAGTTTTGCAAATAATGTTCCATCATTACTATATAGAACAGTAGAATCAGATTTATACAATAAATCAGGATTAAATTCAGGAGCATTTTTAACAATCATTGCCATAAAAACAATAACGGCAACAAAACCAATAATACAGAAACTAAATACACCAATTAAAGCACGTTGCCAAAAAATTCTTTTTTGAATTTTTGTTTTTTTCTTTTTAGGTTTATTTGTAATTAAACGATATATGATTGGTAAGCAGTATATAAATAATAAACCTAAAGCAATTCCTAACGCAATAAGTGGTTTAGTAAATCTTATTAGAATAATAAATAATATTAAACAAATAATACTCATTACTATTATGCCAGGATTTTCTTTAAAAAACTTTTTAAAATTAAAATTTAAATTTTTAGTATTTTTCTTTTTCATTATACCAACCCTTCTAAAATTAAATTAATTATACTTATATAATCTACACGTGGATTAAATTTATCTTTGATAAGATATCCGTGTTCTTTAAAATATGATAGTGGGATAGTTTTGCGTTCATTATTATTTAAAAATGTTTCTAATTTATCATATGTTAATAGATATGTTTCATTAATGGTAGTAAAACGAACAATAATAAAACCAATGCCACCTTGTTTAGTTATTTGTTTTAGATGTTCTATTTGGTGTTTATGAATATTATTAAGTGAGAATGATTTACTGTTTTTTGTCTCTTTTGCTTCGAAGTCAATATATTTACCTTTATATACACCATTATAGTCAGTAGTTGAAGGTATACGATAATGTGCTTCTGTTATAACTGCATCATTACGTGATTTATAATCTACTTTATTGACAATTATAGGTGTAGGCTTTTTATATACTATAGCAATATTATAATCACGATAATATTTATTAGTTATATTAATATCTTCTTCTAGTCCCATTCCACGATTAGCATATATAACATTTTTATTTTGTTTAACAATGCCACAGGGATATTTCATAACATCACCTTATATAATTATACTATAATTTAAATATTTTTCAAAATCCTTTTTTGACAAATATTAGTTTTAAATGTTATACTTAGTTATACAAAAACGGGTGATTATATGAAAGTAAATAATGTAGAGCTTGCGGTTACAGCAGTAAGACGTAGTCAATATCCTACAGATGGGAAACCAGAATTTTTATTAGTAGGTCGTTCTAATGTTGGTAAAAGTAGTTTTATTAATACAATTATAGGAAGAAAAAACTTTGCCAGAACATCAAGTAATCCTGGTAAGACACAAACTATTAATTTTTATTTAGTAAATGATAGTTTTTATTTAGTTGATGCTCCAGGATATGGTTTTGCAAATTTAAGTAAAGCTAAGAAGAAAAAGTTTGGACTTATGATGGAAGATTATATGACTTCAAGAGAACAGTTAAAACAAGTATTTATGTTGATTGATTTTCGTCATAAACCAACAAGTGATGATATTATGATGTATGATTATTTAAAGCATTATAATATTCCAGTTACGATTATTGCGACTAAAGCTGATAAAGTTGGTAAACCTTTACATGTAAAGAATCGTAATATGATTTTAGATGAACTTGAATTAGTATTAGGTAATGATTTTATTGTTTTTAGTAATGTTACTAAGATGGGAAAAGATGAAGTTATTAAAAAAATCGAAAGAATTTGTTAATTTAATCTCATATTAGAATTATCTTCATAAGATAACATAGGTGAAAGCCATGAAGGTTATAAAAAATGATGATTTTAATATTGAGGTTTTTTTGGGTAAAGAAAATTTCAATTTGGATTGTAAAGATGAATTAGAAGATTATTTAAAAAAGTTTTTTAATCGCTTAAAAGAATATTATGATATTGAAGTTAAGGGATTTTATGATATAGATATTTATATTGATAAAAATTATGGGGTTGTTTTAGATATCAATCGTGATGATATTGATTTTGAACCAATATTTAATAGTATTGATATGAAAATCACCTTAAAAAAACAAAATTTTTTATATAAATTAGATGAGTATAAATATGAACATTATGGTAATATATATTATTATGATGGTGCTTATTATTTAGACATTTTTAGAAAAATTAGTGATATTGCGTTTATGTGTTTAATGGAAGAAGCGAGTATTGTTTATAAAGATATAGATATTATTAAAAAAAGAGGAAAAAAAGTTTTAAAAGTTTTATAATAAGGATGGTGTTAGTTATGAAAAAACCAGTAGTGGCATTAGTTGGATCTCCTAATGTTGGAAAAAGTACGATTTTTAATCGTTTAGTTGGCAAAAAAATTTCTATTATTGAAGATACTCCAGGAGTAACTAGAGATCGTATTTATGGCACTGTTAAGTTTCAAGATTATCAATTTCATTTAATTGATACTGGTGGGATTGATGGTGGTAAAGAAGATTTTAATGATGATATTAAGGTTCAAGCAATGTTAGCCATTGACGAAGCTGATATTATTTTATTTGTTGTTGATGGGGCTCATGGTTTAACAAGTAATGATTTGATTGTTCGTGATATGCTTTTAAAAGCTCATAAAGACGTCATTGTTGTTATTAATAAGATTGATAGTAAAGCTAGTCGTGAACATGAATATGATTTTTATGAATTAGGTTTTAATAATTATATGCGTGTTAGTGGTGAACAAAATGAAGGTATTTATGATTTGTTAGAAATGATTACTAGTGAATTTCCTAAATTTCCTGATGAAATAGTAGAAGATAATGTTGTACGTTTTTCAATTATTGGAAGACCAAATGTAGGAAAAAGTAGTTTAGTAAATGCTTTAGTTGGTGATGAACGTGTTATTGTTAGTAATCAAGCAGGAACAACTAGAGATGCGATAGATACAGAATTTACTTATCATGATCAAAAATGTATTGTTATAGATACAGCTGGTATGCGTAAAAAAGGTAAAGTATATGAAAGTATTGAAAGATATAGTTTACTTCGTAGTTTAAAAGCTATTGATAGAAGTGATGTATGTGTTATTGTTATTAATGCCGAAGAAGGCATTATTGAACATGATAAACATATTGCAGGTTATGCGATTGAAGCAGGTAAAGCGGTTGTTTTAGTCGTTAATAAATGGGATTTAATTGAAGATAAAGATGAGGCTATGAAGAAATGGAAACAAGATATAGAAGCTCATTTCCAATTTATGCGTTATGCGAAGGTAGTTTTCTTATCTGCTAAAACAACTAAAAGAATTCATACATTAATGCCAGAAGTTATTAGAGCATATGAAAATTCCAAAAAAGAAGTTAAAACAAGTGTTATTAATGATATCATTAATGATGCATATCATTTAAATTTACCACCTTCATATAAAAATAAACGTTTAAAAATTTATTTTACAAGTCAAGCGGGAACTAATCCACCGACTTTTAATATTCAAGTTAATAGTAAAGGCTTAGTTCACTTCTCTTATGAAAGATATTTAGAAAATAAAATAAGAGAAGCAATTGATTTTACAGGTACACCAATTGTTTTACAATTTAAAAATAAAGGTGAAGAAAAGTTATAAACTAAATAAATCTCTTACATATATTAATGTAGGAGGTTTTTTATGGTTAATTTTTCAGATGGTTTCTTTAATAAGATTGAAAAGAAAACACGTGTTGATAAAAAAACAATTCTTGATTTGGCAAAAAAATTACAAGAAAATGATTTAAAAAATGAAGGAACTCTTCGTGAGGTTATTAAAGAATTAAGTAACATGACAGGAAAAACAGTTAGTAAAGAAAAAGAAGATAAGATCGTTAATGCAGTTATAAATGATAATGTTCCTAAGGATATAGATAAAATGTTTTAGTTGACTTTTTAATTGATAATAAGTATTATACATAAAAAGGATGTGCTTATTATGCAAAATGAGAAGCAATATATAATAAATTTGTTAGAGAATGAATTTCTAGATACTAAATATTTATATTATGATATCGATATTTCTTATGAGAGATATCCTAATATGAATTTAGAAGATCGCATTAATTATTTACGAGGAACAATGTTTTGTGACAATAATGATGATTTAGAAATAAGTAATAAAGAATATATAAGTGAATCGGAATTTTATGAAGCAGTTGATAAGATTTTAGAAAAAGAACATAATTATAAAGATAATGAAATGTTTGAACTTGGGGTTGATGAAGCTTATTATGGTAATCATATTGAACAAATAAATTTACCATTTAATTATTATTATTCTAAAATTACTTCTTTTAAACTTGTTGGTTCAAAATTATTTCGAGAAATTCATAAGCTTGAGTTATTAGAACAAATATTAAATAAGAAATATAGTCATTTACATGCTTATAAAAATTATATTAATCCGGAAATATATGATTTTAAAGAAAAACTTGTTATTTTAGCTGATTATTTAATTGATCGTGATGTTAATGAATGTTTAAGTATTGTAGCTGCGGATTATTATATATCTACTTTAAGACTTCATTCATTAGATTATTTTGATGATATCATGGAAGATATTATAGAAAAATATAAGTTTTCTAAAAAAATTCCTAATGAATTGAAAACAGCGGTTGGAATTAATTATATCAAGGAGTGTTTTGAATATTTAAGAGAAGATAATAAAAAAGTTGCTAATAATAGTTCGCAAATTAAGTATTATAATTATTCAAATAAAGTAATTGATGGAATATATGAACAAATGGAATCTTTAAATGATAAAATTGAAGATCCTATATTAAGAAGAAATAATAAAACAAATGTTTCTTATTATAAAAAATACAAGAAATTTTTTAGCGATTTTGATATACCAAAACAGCATATAAATTCTAGTATTATGATGGGTTTAAATGCTTTTTCTAAATTTGATTTTAAAGAGCGTGCTTATATTATTTTAGGAATGATACTAGCTAATAATAAAATTGATACTGAAGAAGAGTATAATCATATGGAATATAATCAATTTTTAAATATTATAGATAAAGTTTATTTAAAATTAAATATTAAAGACGAAAGAAAGATCGTGCTTGCTAAAACTGGAATAGAATATGCTCTTTATGATTATTATGAAGATTTGATTTTAAAATCAGGTGATATTTTTTTAAATAGTTTAGCTTCTAGATATTATGGAGTAGAGTTGTTTGAAAAAAGTATGCGTTTTAGAGATTTATATACTATTTTTAATAATATTTATCCTAATAGCTTTTTTAGTTGGAATATTGATGGTGAGAATACAATTATTTCGTCTTTTGATTGGATGAAAAATTTTATAGATTATTATTATGATTTAAGAGATAATGATGCTTTAACTCTTTTGAGCGTAAATTATTATAAAGATTTTCTTTATAGAGAAGGATATAAAAAATTAGATGATGAAATGATATATAATTTATATCAACGTTCTAAAATGATACCAAATGAATTTAAAAATACTTTTGCTGATAAAGTGTTGAGAAAAAAAAGTAAGAAAAAGGTATAGTGATATATCTTTTTTTGTTCTAATTATTTTTATTCATTCATATAGTTAAATGAAAGTAGGGAATATATGGATAAATTAGAAATTATTAAAAACATCACAGAGCGAACAAATGGTGATATTTACTTAGGTATTGTAGGGGCAGTAAGAACTGGGAAATCAACCTTTATAAAAAGAGTTATAGAAAATTTAGTTGTCCCTAATATTTTAGATGAATACGAAAAGAAACGTTGTTTAGATGAGATACCGCAAAGTGCACAAGGTAAAACGATTATGACAACGGAACCTAAGTTTGTGCCAAGTAGGGCAGCTAAAATCAATATTGATGATTTTAGTGCCAATATACGTTTAATTGATTGTGTTGGTTATGTTATACCAAATGCTAAAGGATATGAAGATGAAAATGGACCTAGGATGGTTAAAACACCATGGTATGATGAAGAAATTCCTTTTGTTGAAGCAGCTGAAGTGGGTACAAGTAAAGTTATTAAAGATCATTCAACAATAGGTATTGTTATTACAACGGATGGATCAATTGGTGAATTAAATCGTAGTGATTATGTTGAAGCAGAAGAACGTGTTATTAGTGAATTAAAAGAATTAGGGAAACCTTTTATCGTTGTTTTAAACTCAAGTCACCCTAATTTACCAGAAACAGAAAGATTAGCTGAAAGTATTCATGATAAACATAATGTACCTGTTTTACCTATTTCTGTATTAGAGATGAATGAAAGAGATATTTATTCTATTTTACGTGAAGCTTTATTTGAATTTCCGGTTATGGATGTTAAAGTGGAAATTGCTGATTGGGTAGCTTGTTTAAAACATAATCATCCATTAAAAAGAAGTTATGTGGATAAAATTAAAGAGAGTGTATGTGAAGTAGATAAATTAAGAGATACAGCTTTAATAACTGATCACTTTAATAATTGTGATTTTATTAGTAAAGCATATCTTAGTGAAGTAGATCCTAAAACAGGAAATATAACGATTAGATTAGAAACACCTGATAGTTTATTTGATGAAGTATTAAAAGGTATTATTGATATTGATGTTAAAAATAAAGCTTCACTTCTTAGTTTATTTCAAGAATATAGTGAAGCTAAGATTGAGTATGATCAAATAAAGGGTGCTTTAAAGATGGTAAAGCAAACAGGTTATGGAGTTGCAACACCAACGCTTGCAGATATGAAATTAGATACACCAGAAGTAATTAAACAAGGTAGTCGTTATGGAATTAAGCTTAAAGCTGTTGCACCTTCAATACATATGATCAGAGTTGATGTTGAAAGTACTTTTGAACCAATTATTGGTTCTGAACTTCAAAGTAAAGAACTTATTAATTATTTAATGAAAGATAATGATAACGATAATATTTGGAAAAGTGAAATATTTGGTCGCAGTTTAGATGTTATTGTTCAAGAAGGTATTCAAGCAAAACTTTCATTATTACCAGAAAATGCTCGTTATAAATTACAACAAACTTTGTCTAAGTTAGTTAATAAAGGTAGTGGTAATTTATTTGCAATTGTTTTATAAAAGTTCCAAGTGGAACTTTTTTTATATACTAGGAATTTGCTTTGTAAAAAGTTTATATAAAGTTATTGACATGACATAACTATTCGTGATATAT